>JBEANZ010000201.1:0-8537 GCA_041165185.1 Verrucomicrobiota bacterium
GAATGAACGAGATACCGAACCTTGCCAGTTCAACCGGGCCGCGTGCGTTGATTGAAAGATTGGACTCAACCTGAGAGATGACATCGCCGATTGGTGCAGCGAGCCCATTGAGCAACGACCTGAACTCTGCGCGGCGCTCCGTGAGCCGGCCGAAGCCCGGCACGTCTTCCGGATGTTTTTCAAAAATCACGTGTGTTCCGGACTTCGCGAGTCGGACAATACTTCGCAAAGTTTCAACCGGCATTCGCTTGGTTGCTGGGATGACCAGAAAACGGTAGCGTGAAACCGGAGGCCCGCGACCATTGACCTCTGTTTTGTTCTGCTGGAGCTGCGCATCCGAGATGTAGTCGAACTGGTAGCCCTTCTCAAGCAGCGTGCGGGCGAGTTTTCCGACCGGTTGCTCGGTCAGGAATTTCACGTCGTGGACGGTGAGCATTTTGGCGAGGCCGTCGGCGTTGTCCCACACGTCGGCGAGGGGCCAGTAGAGGAGGATGTCGTTGTCGGGCTGGCCGGCCTGCAGCACGGACTGCACGCGGGCGATGTAGCGGTTGAGCGCGCCGAAGTCGTCCCACCAGGTGTTGTTGGGGTTGAACTGCGTAGAGGCGTAGAAGAGCCAGCCGGGCCACGCAGCGTCCTGCGGCGAAAAGACGGTGCCGTGGTAGAAAACGTGATTGATGCCGCTGGCGAAAATGCTGTCGACCTCGGGCTTCACGTAGGAGAGCGCGACTTTCCAGTGGTCGCGGAGCCACGTGGCGCTCTCGCTGGAGGCGAGCGGGCGGCCCATGACGTGCGCGGCGGAGGAGGCCATGCGCATGACGAGCGGCTCGGGTAGGTCCTGCTCGTTGCCGGTGCGAATCTCGTCGGCGTTGCGGCGGAGGCCGGGGATGGGAAACGGCGTGGAGCCGAAGGTCTCGGTCTCCGGGATGTCCACCGCGCCATAGAGATCGAGGAGGTTGGCGGGGGCGCCGTGCGACTGGTTGCGGACGAGCCAGCCTTTGTCGTGCGACCATTTCACCCACGTGGTGAGGTAGTCGAGGTGCAGCGCGGCGAGCGTGTCGCGGTAGTCGCTCTTCACGCGCGCGAGCGTGTCGCGGTCGATGGTCTTCACGTCGGCGGCGTTGCGCGCGGTGAGCTCGGCGGCAAACTGCTGGATGTCGTAGCCGTGCATCGCGCGGAAAACCTCGGGGAGCTTCGCCGTCCAGCTCGCCTGGAAATACTCGAACGAGTCGTGGAACTGGCCGCGCACGATCCCGCGCGGGAAATTGGCAAACGCTCGGTCGAACGGCGCGAGGTAGCCGCGCAACGCGTCGGCCGAAAACGGATCGACGACGAGGCCCTCGCCGCCGGGGGCGGCGCGCTTGACCATCATCTTCGACGGCTCGCCGACGATCTTGCCGTCGCGGAGCACGGCGCGTTGGAGGGCGTTCGGTTCGGTGATCCACGGGCCGCCGAAGGGCCAGCCGGTGCCGGTGGCCATGTCGACGCCGAGCCCGAGGCGCTGCGCCTCGCGGCCCACGTGCTCGAGCATCTCCATCCACTTCGGCGAGAGGAAATCGATGTAGCGATCCTCGTAGCCCTTGGCGCCGTAGATGGGCGTGATTTCGACGCCGCCGAGGCCGGCGGCGGCGAACTGCTCGAGCTGGCGCGTGAGGCTGGCCTTATCGACGGCGCTGCCAGGCCACCACCAGCGGGTCCAGGGCTTGTTTTCGTTGGTGAGCGCGGGCCACGCGAGGGCGGAGGCGGCGGACGGGGTGGCCGCGGGCTCGGCGGCATGGAGGGCGAGCGCGAGGAATGGGACGAATAGGACGGAGAAAACGAATGGGACGGCGGAGCGGCGAGGAGGGCGCATGAGAAAAGAGAAATGGCGACGCGCGGGCGCGGCAAATGAGGGGAGGCTCGGACAGTGCGAGGCGCTGGGTGGGCCGGGCATGCGGCGAGGGCGAGAAAACGCACTCCAACAAACCAAGACATGGCCACGGCGATCACAGCGCGGCGAAGCCGTAACCAAACCCAATCCTCGGAAAGGATGGTAACGCAAAAACAGAGGCTCCGTTTTTGCGCTCCTTTGTGTTTCTTGCGGGCAATCGCCTTGGCGAAACCTTTGCGGCACAAAACGCACCACGAACCATGTAATACAGCGCCCAGACACAGAGGGCACAGAGGAGCAAAGGGGGTCTGGGTTCCGTGAACTCCGTGGCGAAAAGACGACCCGAATTTAGGGCGACTGTGGGGATTAGTTCTGCTCGCCCCAGACTTTCGGGACGATGAAGCCGGTCGGGCGCGGGGCGGATTTTGGGGCGACGGCGTCCTTGGCGAAGGCGTCGAGGCGGGCGCGGAGTTCTTTCACCTTCTCGGGATGCGCGGTGGCGAGACTGGTTTTTTCGTAGGGGTCTTTGGAGAGGTCGAAGAGTTCGACGGGGACGGCGCCTTGTTTGGCGGGCTGCTTTTTCTTGGCGGCTTTCTTTTTCGCGGCCTCCTCGGTGAGGTTCGCGGGGTCGCCGTCTTCGGATTCGACGTAGGAGCCGTTCACGACGAGTTTCCAGTCGCCCATGCGGATGGCGCCGTTGTTCGGCGTGGTGTTGAGGAGGATCGCGTCGTGCGGGGTCGGCTGGGCGTCGACGATGCAGGGCCAGACGTCGCGGCCGTCGAGCGGGAGTTTTTGCGTGAGCGAGGCGCCGGCGAGCTTGCCGAGGGTGGGGAACCAATCGACGAGGTGGATGGGGGCGTGGACGACGGTGCCGGGCTTGATGCGGCTCGGGAGCGTGGCGAACGCGGGCACGCGCACGCCGCCTTCGTAGAGCGTGCCCTTGCCGGCGCGCAGCGGGCCGTTGCTCGTGACGCGGCCGGGCGAGGGGCCGCCGTTGTCGCTGGACCAGATGAAGAGCGTGTTGTCGCGGAGGCCCTTCGCCTCGATGGCGGCGACGATTTGGCCGATGGCTTCGTCTTCGGCGGCGACCATGCCGGCGTAGGTGCGGCGCGGTTCGGCGAGGGCGGCGTAGGGCTCCTTGTATTTATCGGGGACTTGGTGCGGGGCGTGGACGGCGTTGAACGGGACGTAGAGGAAGAGGGGTTTGTCGGCGGGCTTTTCGCGGATGAGGCGGGCGGCTTCCTGCGCGATGAGAAACGTGGAGTAGCCTTCGTCGCGGTTGACCTTGTCGTCGCGATGCCAGTCGTGTCCGCCGTCGCGCGCGTGGGTGAAGTAGTCGAGCGCGCCGTTGTAGTGGCCGTATTGGTGATCGAAGCCGCGGTGGGTGGGGAGGTAGTCGGGCGTGAAGTGGCCGAGGTGCCACTTGCCGGTGATGGCGGTGGTGTAGCCGGCTTCGCGCAACATCTGCGGGAGCGTGCGTTCTTCGAGAGGGAGGCCGTATTGGGCCCACGGGCGGACGACGCCGACCTGCAGGCCGTGGCGCATCGGGTAGCGGCCGGTCATGAGCGCGGCGCGCGTGGGGGAGCAGACGGGTTGAACGTAGAACTGCTCGAGGCGAGCGCCGGCGGCGGCGAGTTTGTCGAGGTGCGGGGTCTTGATCTCGGTGCCGTGCCAGCCGACGTCGGCCCAGCCGTGATCGTCGGAGAGGATGAGGACGATGTTGGGGCGGGGCGGCGCGGCGGTGGACGCGGTGGCGGCGCGGAGTGGGGCGGCCGAAAATGAAAGGAAGGCGGCGGCGAGGGCGACGGACGCGCGGAGGATACGGCGGGGTGCGGCGAAACGAGGCAGGCGGAGGAGTTGGGGAGACATGGGGAAAAAGGCACTGAGGCGGGACGCCTCAGCCACGACTCAACCACCGAGGTAGGTGGCTTTGAGCTGCGGATCGGCGTGGAGTTTTTTGCTTTCGCCTTCCATCACGACGCGGCCGGTCTCGAGGACGTAGGCGTAGGAGCTGATTTCGAGGGCGAGGTTGGCGTTTTGCTCGACGAGGAGGATCGTGATGCCGTGGGTTTTGTTTATCTCCACGATCTTTTCGAAGATGGTGCTGATGAGGCGCGGGGCGATGCCGAGGGAGGGCTCGTCGAGCATCAGGAATTTCGGGTTGCCCATCAGCGCGCGGCCGATGGCGAGCATCTGTTGTTCGCCGCCGGAGAGCGTGCCGGCGGTCTGCTTGAGGCGCTCGGCGAGGCGCGGAAAGATCGAGAAAACGTAATCGCGGTTGCGCGCGAGGCGCGTGGCGTCGGGTTCGAGGTAGGCGCCCATCGCGAGGTTTTCGTCGACCGTGAGATTTGAGAAAACCATGCGGCCCTCGGGCACGTGGCAGAGTCCGCGCGCGACGATTTTGTGCGCGGGGACGCCGGTGATGTCCTCGCCGAGGAAGGAAATCTTGCCGGACTTCGCGCGGAGGAGGCCGGAGATGGTGCGGAGCGTGGTGGTCTTGCCGGCGCCATTGCCGCCGATGAGCGTGGCGATGGCGCCCTGCTTGATCTCGAAGGAAATGCCCGAGAGCGCGGCGATGGCGCCGTAGGAGACGTGGAGATCGGAGACTTGGAGCATTCGGACGGTTTGGTTCTAACCACTAATGAACACTAATGGGCACTAATGCGGAGAATTCGGAATTCGGAGATTAGTGAAGGTTAGTGTGCATGAGTGGTTCAAAAATCAGAGCTTCGAACTCAGTGGTGCGCGAGGGAGTTTTGGTGGTCCTCGCCGAGGTAGGCTTCGATGACTTTCGGGTTGGCCTGAATTTCGGCGGGCGTGCCTTCGGCGATCTTCACGCCGTAGTCGAGGACGGCGATGCGTTCGCAGCAGCCCATCACGACTTTCATCGAGTGTTCGACGAGGAGGACGGAGAGCTTGAAGTCGCGCTTCACCTGCTGGATCAGGCGGACGAGCTCGACCTTTTCGGTCGGGTTCATGCCGGCGGCGGGCTCGTCGAGGAGGAGGAGTTTCGGTTGCGTGGCGAGGCAGCGGACAATTTCGAGGCGGCGTTGCTCGCCGTAGGGGAGGCTCTTCGCGGGGGCGTCGCGGAAGCGGCGGAGGTTGAAAATATCGAGTAACTCCTCGGCGCGTTTGGTGATCGCGGCTTCGTCGGCCTGAAACGCGCCGAGCCGCACGAGCGCCTGAACGGGATGCGTGCCGCGGTGGAGGTTGCAGGCGACGCGGACGTTGTCGAAAACCGAGAGCGAGCCAAAGAGGCGGATGTTTTGAAACGTGCGCGCGATGCCGAGCGCGACGATGTCGTTGACGCGCAGGCCGGCGACGTTGCGGCCGGCGAAGGACACGGTGCCCTCGGTGGGCTGGTAAACGCCGGTGATGAGATTGAAGACGGTGGTCTTGCCCGCGCCGTTGGGCCCGATGAGTCCGCAGAGCTCGCCGTCGCCCACGGTGAAATCGACGGCGTTGACGGCGGTGAGGCCACCGAAACGGATGGTGGCGTGGTCGAGTTGGAGGAGCGGGGCGGGCATCGGTCAGCGGAAATCGGATAGTCGGTTGCGCGCCGTCTCAAACACGGCTGCGGGTTCGCGGCGGGTATGCACGAGCATGAGCACCGAAGTGCGCCGGGCGTCAGAGTGAAACAGCAATTGATAGGGGAAATGGGGCACGCGGGCGCGGCGAAAAATCGAGCGCCACGGCGCATGGCTGCGGGGACGGGTCGCGACGCGGCCAAGCGTCGCATCAAAGCGGCGGGCGAAATTCTCCGCCGCCCACGGGCTGCGGCCAGCATACCAGCCGCGCGCCTCGTTGAGTTCAGGCTCGACGAGATGGTGGACGCGGAGCGGCGGCATCAGCGCAGGTCGGCTTTGGCGCGAAATTCCGCCAGCGTCAGCCACGCACCGGGCGTCTTGTCGGCAAGCCGGCGGCGAAGTTCGGCTTCTACCCCAGGATCGTCCGCGCGGCGGAGGCCCGGCGGCTTGGCGTGGAGTTCGGTATCGGCCAGCAAGCGATCGGCGAGAGCGATTTTTTCGGAGCGCGATAGCCGGGAAATCTGGGATTCGAGCGCGGCGGTCATCGGGGAAAAACTGCGGGAGCGGGGTGGTGTTTCAAGCCTTGGCTTTGCCGAGCTTAAAATTGAAGAGCCCCTGCGGGCGGACAAGCATCAGCACGATCAGGAGGAAAGAGTAGAGCACCATGCGGTATTCGGCGATGGGGCGGAGCAACTCCGGCAGCAGCGTGAGCAGGATCGCGGCGAGGATGACGCCGAGGGTGTTGCCCATGCCGCCGAGGATGACCATCACGACGATCTCGATCGACTTCGTGAAGTCGAAGCCGGTGGGCGTGATCGTCATCTTGAAATGGCCGTAGAGGCCACCGGCGGTGCCGGCGAAAAACGCGCCGATGACGAAGGCCACGATCTTGTAGCGCGTGGTGTTGAGGCCGACGGCTTCACTGGCGATTTCGTCGTCGTGCGTGGCGAGGAAGCCGCGGCCGTAGGTGGAGTTTACGAGGCAGGTGACGACGAACACCGACAGGGCGACGAAGGCCAGCACCCAGAAAATCGAGGTGTAGGCGGGGATGCCGTTGAGGCCGAGGGCGCCGCCGAGGAATTCCACATTTTGGAAAATCACGCGGATGATTTCGCCGAAGCCGAGCGTGACCAGCGCGAGGTAATCGCCCTTGAGCCGGAGCGAGGGCACGCCCACGAGCAGGCCGGCGAAGGCGGCACTGAGTCCGCCGGCGATGACCGCGCCGAGGAAGAGCGCGTTTTGTTGGAGCGCGGTGCCGCCATCGGCGCCGAGAAGTTTCGGGCCGAGGAAAACGGACACCGCGGCCGAGAGATACGCGCCGACGGCCATGAAGCCCGCGTGGCCGAGCGAGAACTGGCCGGTATAGCCGTTCACGAGGTTGAGCGAGACGGCGAGGATGATGTTGATCCCGATGCCGGTGCCAACGTCGAGGAAGTAGGGGTTGATGCGGTCGGCGAACTGGGAAACGCCGAGCGCGAGGAGCAGGGCGGCGAGGAGATAGAGATGCGGCTTCGGCATGGGGATGTCGGAGGAGCTGAGAGCTTAGAGCGCAGAGCTGAGAGCAAGAAGCGGAAGGAGGATGCGGTGGTTTGAAGTCATTGGGTGTTTCTTGCTCTGGACTCTCAGCTCTTAGCTCTCAGCTCACCGTTCAGACTTTTTCCACGGTGAATTTCCCGAGCAATCCCGCCGGGCGGAAAAGCAGGATGCCGATGAGGATCGCGAAGGCGATGGCGTCCTTGTAGGTCGACCACTGGCTGCCGTTCACGAAGGTCTCGACGACGCCGAGGATGAGGCCGCCGAGCGCGGCGCCGGGGATGTTGCCGATGCCGCCGAGCACGGCGGCGACGAACGCCTTCAGCCCCGGCATTACGCCCATGAGCGGATCGATCGAGGGGTAGTTGAGCGCGTAGAGGATGCCGCCGGCGGCGGCGAGCGCGGACCCGAGGCCGAAGGTGAACGAGATCACGATGTCGTTGTTGATGCCGACGAGCTGGGCGGCCTTGGGGTTGAGCGAGACGGCGCGCATCGCGGTGCCGATTTTCGTGCGGTGGACGATGAATTGCAGCGCGACCATCAGCAGCGCGGCGACGACGATGACGACGACCTGGTTGCTCGAGATGACGAGTCCTCCGAGCGAGAAGTTGGCTGAGGGAAACACCGCTGGAAACGTGCGCGGCGCCGCGCCGAAAAACACCTGGCCCGAATATTCGAGTAGCAGCGAGACGCCGATGGCGGTGATGAGGACGTTGAGTGTGGCGGCGCCGCGGAGCGGGCGGTAGGCGAGCCGCTCAATGGTCATGCCGAGGATGGCGCAGCCAATCATCGCGCCGGCGAGGACGAGGAGGCCGCCCCACATCGTGCCTTCGGGGACGAGTTTGCCGAGGTAATAGCCGATGAAGGCACCGACCATGAACACGTCCGAGTGCGCGAAATTGATGAAGCGCAGCACGCCGTAAACCATCGTGTAGCCGAGCGCGATGAGGGCGTAGATAGCGCCGAGGGAAAGGCCGTTGAGGAGTTGTTGGAGAAATTCGGACAAGGGCTGGAGGAGCTTAGAGCGAAGAGCTTAGAGCTGAGAGCAGGAAACAATCACGGCAAGTCTTTCAGCCGCCCAGCGAGCCACGGAGCCCGCTGAGCATACGGCTGATTTCGTCGGCGTCGGTGTAGATGCGCACGAAGGACTCTTCAGAGAGGAATTTCTGGCGGCGGGCGATGAAAGACTGAGTCACGACTTCGTAGAGCGAGCCGGACGCGTAGCCGACGAAGCGGACGAAATCAGGATCGGAGCGAGCGGAGCCTTCCGCGATGTTTGACGAGATGGAGGCCGCGGCGCGGCGAATCTGGTTGGTGAGGCCGAAACGTTCCTCGGTGGGAAAGGTGCGCGTCTCGGCGTAAATGACATCCGCGAAGTCCAGCGACTTTTGCCACACGGCAAGTTTCTCGAATTTGAACATCGGCTTTGCTCTCAGCTCTTAGCTCTGGGCTCTTCGCTCACCGCGGCGCCTACGGCGTGACAGCTTCGAAGAACGCCGTCCGCCCGTTCTTCACCGTCAGCATCACGGCGGCTTTGGCGCTGTTGCGCTTCTCGTCGATGGTGGTGTTGCCGGTCACGCCGGGGAAATTTTTCGTGACCGCGATCGCGT
>JBEANZ010000202.1:0-5835 GCA_041165185.1 Verrucomicrobiota bacterium
GTAGCGCGAGCGCGATCAGCTCGTAGAGCATCGGCAAATCCTGGACGCGGTTCTTGTTCTCCGGGCGCTCGAAGGGCGGCTGCGGCTTGGGCAGGCTCGCCCAGCGCTGGCGGAGTTCGAGGCGTTTTTCCACGTCGCGGATCGAGGTGAAATACTCGTCGAGCTTTTCCTTGTCCTCGCGGTTGACCTGCTTGGAGAGGCGGTTCGCGTCGGCCAGGCCGGAATCAAGAATCGAAGCCTGCAAGCGGTTCTCCTGGTTGCGCCGCTCCTGGCGGTCCGCGGAGTCGCCGACGAAGAGCCGGTCGAACAACTCCGCCGGCCCCGTGATGGGTGGCACGCGCACGCCGGCCTTCGTCCACGCGATCTGACAGCCGCCGTGGATGCCGCCCTCGGAGCCAACGGTCAGCGACGGAAAGCGCGTCTGAAACCCGATCTCGTCGGCGATGAACTGGTCGATGGAAACGTTGCCAAGCGGGCGGGCCTGCGCCTCAGAATTGAGCACGCCAGAGAGAAAAGAATGCACCGCGAAGTGCCCGCCCTTGATGCCGTGATCGAGCCCGCGGTAAACGGTCAGATGCTTGCGCACGTCCCACAGCGGCTTGAGCAACGGCGTCTGTTCGTAGGCCGTGCCGGTGGTTTCGGGGAAGAGGCTTTTGATCTGATACCCGAGGAGATTTCCGATCGCCACGAAGCGCTGCGCACCGGCGCCCGCGCCTTTGGCGGCCTGCACCGCTGAGTTGCCGCCGACGGCCGACTTTCCGGCTGCGGCCGCGGCGAGGAGCGACGGGAGCGAGGGCAACGCCAGCGTGGCGCCGAGCGACTTGAGGATGAAGCGGCGGCGGTTCATGGAGTTCATGCTCATGGGAATTTTTTGGGGGAGGGGCGGGGCTTTTCATCGCGGCGCGTCCGAAACGGAGTGCCGACCATTCTGTGCTACCGGCAGACGCTTTGGGGCGACGGTGGTTGCGGAGAAACTCAAGCGTCGCCTCGGCGTTGTGCGAGGATAAACCCGGGCTGTTGTCGTCAACGGGCCGTCACCGCGGCGCCTCTTTGAGATACGCGAGCAGGTCGGCCATCGCGGGCTTTGGCACGGCTTGCTCCAAGCCGTCCGGCATCAGCGACACACCCGAGGCGACGAGCGTCGCGAGGTCGCGCCGCAGCAGCGTCTCCTCCACGCCCGCCGCCGTCCGCAGGGTTACGCCCGCGTCGGTCTCGGCGACGAGCCAGCCCGTCACCGCGCGGCCATCGCGCGCCGTCGCGGTCATCGCCTGATAGGCCGGCGCGACCTCGTAGTTAGGCACGAGGATGTGCAGCAGGATCGCGGTCGCGGGCTGGTTGCGCAGGCCCGTGAGATCGGGGCCGACCTTGCCGCCCGCGCCGCGGTGGGTGTGACACGCGGAGCAGGCGCGCAGAAACACCTCGCGCCCGCGCGCCGCGTCGCCGGGCAGATCGAGGCAATCGCGGTAGCCCTGGTAAACCGCCATGCGGTCGCCGCCTTCGAGCGCGCGGAAAACTTTCTCCGCCCCCGCGCGCACGGTGGCGTCGGCGTGTTTCAACAACTGCGCCCGACGCGCCGACGACAATTCCCCCGGTGCCACCGTGCCGCGCGCGATCGCGGCGAAGAGCCCCGCGATCAGCGGCGGGCGCGACGTGAGCGTGGCGATCGCGGCTTCGCGGACGGCGGGGGAAAATTGCGCCCACGTCGCCGGCGCGGTGAGCACCTCGGCGCCGCGCGGGTCGGCGAGGCGTTCCAGGGCGCGGACGGACGCGAGCTGCACGTCGGGTGGTTGGCGGGCGTCGAGGAGTTGCGCGAGCAGCGGCGCGCTCGTCTCGTAGCCGCCAAACCCGAGTAGCGCCACGGCGGCGAGGCGGTCGGCGGACGTAGCGCTCGCATCGGCGGCGCGCGCGGCGGTGGAAACAAAGAAAGCCGCGAGCGCCTCGCCACCGAGCGTGGCGAGCGCAGGCTTGCGCGCGCGAGTCGCGCCACCGCCGGCCAGGCCCTCCGCGAGACCGAGCACCGCGGGCACGCGCCACGCCAGATCGGCGTCGCCGCGCAGCAGGGGCGCGAGAAAGTCCCCGCACGCCTTCGGATCGCCGGCGGTGCCGAGGAGTTTGCCGATGTCGCGCAGCAGCGCGCCGCGCGTCCGCGCCGCACCGTCGGGCAAGGCGCGAAGCGCAGACTGAAATTCCGCCGCGCGCCCGCCGACACCGCTGAGCACCGCCGCGCGCGTCCAGCGATCATCGCCGTCGCGGAGGGCGATCGCCGCGAGTCCAGGGAGCACCGTCGCGTCGCGCACCGGGCCGAACGCGAGCGCGGCGGCGAAGCGCACGCGCGCGTCCCCGTCGCGTGCGGCCGCGCGCAACAACTCGAGGAGTTCGGGCGCGCCGCCCAGCGTCTCGCCGGCGTGGTGCACAGCGACCTCGCGCACACGCGCGTCGGGGTCGCGGAAGGCGGCCGAAAGCGCCGCCGGCCGCAAGGTCCCCCACGCGCGCAGCACATCCAGCGCCGCCGCGCGCGACTCGGGTTGCGGGTCGAGCGCGGCAATTTTCTCGAGTTTCAACACCTCGCCGCGATCACGGTTGGCGTTCTCAAGGAGGAGGCGGCGGGCGGTTTCGCGTTGCCAGGCATCGGGCGAGGAAAGGTGAGCGGACGCGGCGCGCGTTGGGCCGGCCGGGCGTCCGCCGGCCGCCGGCGTGCTCGCGCGGGTGATGCGGTAGATGCGGCCGGTGTTTTTCCCGCTTTCGAAATCGAGCAACGCGCGCGACTCCGCCGGCACGTAAACCGGGTGATCGATTTCCTTGCGATGCATGTCGGCGACGTAGAGCGCGCCGTCGGGGCCGCCGCCGAGGAAAACGGGGCGGAACCAGGTGTCGGTCGACGCGAGAAACTCCCGCCCCTCGGTCGCGGGCTCCGCGCGAAACGCCGCGCCGTCGGGGCGGAGCAGTTGGCGTTGCACGAGATTTTGCGCGGGCTCGCAGACGAAGACGTTGCCGCGGTGCGCGTCGGTCAGGCCGTCGCCGCCGAACACCGTCACCGCGCACGCCGACGTAAACGTGCCCGTGTGCGGCGCGCGCATGAGGTTGGGGATGAAGTCCGCCGTCACCGCCGCGCCGCTGATCGGCCAGGCGCGGGCGTCGGCCTCGACCTTGCTCACGGCCTGCGTCGTCTCGGTGAACGCGAGGTCGGGGTTGCGTTTCAGGTGCCACGGCTCGAGCACGACCTGCAAGATCGGGTGGCGGTTCGAACAGACGAAGCGGCGGCCGAAGGCGTCGAAGCTCAAGCCAAACTGGCCGCGCCCGCCGGTCGTCTCAAAAACGAACGTCGCCGGATCGAAGCGGCCGTCGCTCGCGGAGAAATTCACGGCCGCGCGCTCGGGGTGCGCAGGCGAGGTGATCTTGCCGCCGGCCAAGCCGCACGTGACGTAGAATTTTCCGTCCGGCCCGAGCGTGGGGTGGCTCGCGCGCAGCTGCGTGGATTTGCTCGTGTCGAAGCCCGTCAAGACCACGCGCCGCTCGTCGGCCACGCCGTCGCCGTCGGTGTCCTTGAGGAAAAGAATGTCCGGCGCGCACGTGACGAAGACGCCGCCGCGCCAGCAGGCGACGCCGTTGGGATAAGTCAGGCCCGTGGCGAACTCGGTGCGCTTGTCGAAGCGCCCGTCGCCATCCGTGTCCTCGAGCAACACGATGCGCCCTTGCGGCGCGGCACCGGACGGGGCGTCGGGATAGTCGCGATTCTCGGCGACGTAGAGGCGGCCGCGTTCGTCGAAGGCGAACGCCGCGGGCGCGACGACGAGCGGCTCGGCGGCGACGAGCTCGATTTTCAGGCCGGGCTCGAGCTGGAACGCGGCGAGCGATTCCGCGGGCGAGAGGGCGCGCGGGGCGTCGGCGGCGGCGAGTGCGAGCGCGAGGGTGAGCGCGAGGGTGAGCGCGAAGGGCAACGCGAGCGCGGACCACGACGTGGCGACGGCGCGAGGAAGAACGCGGCGGAAAAAAAACCGGCCGGGGTGGACCATGCGGCGAGACTTCACTCCCCCACCCCGTGGATCAATTCATTCCATTCGGCCGATGCTTTTGGGCTCTAGGGCCAGCCGCCGGCCGGCGCAACCGGCCAACGGCCGGTTCTACAACGCAACCCATGGTCCAAACGCATCGGGCGATTGGAATCATTCCTCGGCGGCAGCGGGGATGAGAGCCTCGGACACGGCACGGACTGGAGCGGAACTACGAACTCCGACCCGATCCGCGGAAGGCGGCGGCGCTATTTTTTCTCCGGCTCGGCGAGGCGAATCTCGGTTTCCCAGGCGCCGGATTGCGCGGTGTCGCCGGCGGCGCGGGCCACGCCGATGGCGTCGGGCAGCCAGGCGGCGCGGAGTTCGGCCGGGAGAGAGGAAGCGAGGAGCGCGCGCCAGACTTCGAGGGCGCGCGCGGGGCGGCCGGTCGCGGCGAGTTGCTGCGCGGCGTCGCGGGCGAGGGCGCGCTCGTCGGGGCGGAAATTTTTCAGGAGCGGCGCGAAGCCGAGCGCGTTGCCCGCGCCGTCGCGGTCGCCGGCGGCGAGGCGGCGACGGGAGAGCGCGAGGCCGACGGCGAGCGAGGGGGTGTCGCGTTGCGCGGCGACGAGGAGCGCATCGGCTTCGGCGGGGCGTTGTGCGGCGTCGAGCAGGCGCGCCTGGCGGAGCGCCGCGTAGCCGGCGAGGCGCGGGGCGAGTTGGGCGGCGGTTTTCAACTGCTCCGCGAGCGGCACCGCGAACGGCCGGTAGAGCGGATCGCCGAGGACGGTTTGTTGCCAACTGAGCGTGGGCAGCGCGTAGCAGGCCGCCTCGGCGAGCGTCGCGCCCCGGGCGAGCGCGCGCAGCAGCAGGTGCGGGTGATGCGTGAGTCGGAGGTAGGGCTCGAAGACGTTGCCGACGGTCGCGGTCGCACCGTGCGCGACGAAGGGCGCGGTCCAACCGCCGGTGGGCGAGCGCAGCGTGGTCGCGGAGTAGCTGTGCAGGTGGAGCGCGATCGCGCCGGGGGCGAACTGAAAGCCGGGCGTCGCCCACGGCCCGTCGACCTGGCCGGCATACCAGCCGAAATACAGCGCGGCGGCATCGCAGCGCGCGGTCGCGGGCATCGTGGTCGGCGCGCGGTCGACGTCGGTGTCGAAGCCAAGTTCGGCGAGCTGCTTGGCGACCTGCTCGAACCAGCCGTCGCCTTCCTGATCGCGGTTCGCGATGTCGACGTAGGCGCGGCCGAGGAGGCCGGTGCGCTCCGCGGCGAGCGCGCGATCGACGAGGGCGAGGGCGTCGTCGACGGTCACGCCGTCGAGGCGCGTGACGAGCACGACCTTGTCGCGGTCGGTCTGCCTGGGGCGGTCGTTTTGGAACAGCGGGTTCAACACGAACGCGTTGATCGGGTAGTTGGGCTGGGCGAGGAGGCTGAGCTCGGCGTCGACGGCGCCGGCGTTGGTGCGGAACTCGGCCTGCTTCGTAAACGGCGCGTGCTCCACGTAGCGCGCCGGGTCGTGGTCGATGCGCAGCGGCACGCCGCGGCACACGACGAGCGCGGCGAGGCGGTGCTGGTAGATCGCGATTTTGCGGCGGCCGAGCGCGTCGTCCGACGACATTGCGACGCCGTCGAGCCACCGGCGTGCGAGCAACTCGTCCGTGAGCGGACGCCAGAGCGTGGCGATGAACTCGGTCCACGAAATCGTCTCCGCGTGCGAAAGCGGCAGGGCGACGATGTTGTCCACCGGCACGCCGCGCGCCTCGGCGTAGTGGCGGGCGACGCGGAGCGAATCGGGGTCGGTGGCGTTGGCGAGGAGGACGACGCGCGCGGCGAGGTTCGCCTCGGCGGCGG
>JBEANZ010000203.1:0-7870 GCA_041165185.1 Verrucomicrobiota bacterium
CGACCACCAGACCCACTTCGGTGAAGACCACGCCCGTCGCGCGATCCTCGCCGTCACCGCCAAACGCTTCCCTTCGTGAATATGCGGTGCCGGCGCCCGCCCTCGGCATCGCGCCGCTCGACCTGCGCCGCGTCGGCCTGCGGAAGTAGAGTTTCTCGGCGGGAAATTTTTCCCGAGTGCAGAATTCCTGCGCGGGGGTTTTCGGAGGGGGAGACCAAGGCACCGGCTGAAGCCGGAACTACCAACTCCGAGCCATTCACGATCGCTACGCGTGGCCGGAGGAGCGGTGGGCGCGGTTTTGAGTGGTGCCCGGGACAGGACTCGAACCTGCACACCTTACGGCAAAGGCTTCTAAGACCTTCGTGTCTGCCATTCCACCACCCGGGCGCGTGGACGGGACGATGCGTGCGCGCCGGGGCGTGGCGACGATTTTTTCGCGCGGGGCGTTTCGCTGGGCGCAGCTCACGTCTCGCAACTAAACCCCGACCGACAGGGGCCGTCGGAAAGTCTAAACATCAGGTGCGGGTGGTAACACTCTGCGCCTCTTCCCGGCTCTGCGGTGCAAGTGGACTATCCCATCCGGCCCGCCAGCGAATTGTAGCCACCGGGATTTGCACCGCAGAGACGGGAGGAGGCGCAGAGATTCCGTGCGGCGACGATACCGCCTATTACCAATGGCTGTTGAATTCCGGCCAACTTTTCAGGCGCGGATAGAGTCAAATTGTCAACAGGCGGTGGTATCAGGCCAATCGCCCGATGCTTTTGGACCATGGTTCTAGATGTAGAACCGGCCGTTGGCCGGTTGGGCCCGGCCGGCGGCCGGGCCTACAGGGCGCGGGTTACTTGCCGTCGTTCCAGAGGATGTGCGTGCCGCTCTTGCCGGCGACGACGAGGTCTTTCCAGCCGTTGCCGTCGAGGTCGACGACGCGGATTTGCAGGCCGGTGCCGGGACCGCCGTCGACGATCATGCGCTTGGCGAAGGTGCGGGTGTCGCGGTTCCACGTGTAGTAGGCGAGGCAGCCGGGCTCGTTGTCGCCGGGGTCGTTTCCGCTGTGGGCGCGCACGCGACGGCCGGTGATGAGATCGGGTTTGCCGTCGTTGTCGAGGTCGGTCCAGACGAGGCAGTGGTTCTGCGAAATCTTGTCGTCGATCACGTGGTGGCGCCAGTTGGTGGAGCCGTCGGCGTTGTCGTCGCGGCGCTCTTCCCAGTAGAGGCCGTAGTTGTGGCCGTGGCCCCAGATCATGTCGGCGCGCCCGTCGCCCGTGAGATCGACGACGATCATGGGGGTGCTGGCGTGGGGGAAGGTCCAGTCGGCGTGGCGTTTCCAGGGCGTGGTCGCGGCGGCGGTGGCGGGGCGTTCATACCAGCCGTTGCCGTAGACGATGTCTTCGCGGCCGTCGCCGTTGATGTCGCCGAAGCCGAGGCCGTGGCCGTTCACGAAGGGCGCGCCGGGCTGGATCATCCACGGGGTGAGGATGGGTTCGCCGGCGGGGGTTTTCGCGAAGCGGTAGGCCATGAGGGCGTTGGCGGGGCCGTAGGAGTTGACGACGTATTCCGGCACGCCGTCGCCATCGAGGTCGCGGAGATCGGTCCACTCGTTTTGGGCGAGGCCGGTGTCGAGGAGGACGTGTTGTTTCCAGAGCGCGCCGGACTTCAGGCCGGCGGCGCCGGGGTTTTCATACCAGTAGATTTTCGAGTCCATGAACGCGCCGCTGACGATGTCGGGAAACCCGTCGCCGTTTACGTCGTAGGCGTGTTCGCCGCAGTTGGTGAGGTAGTCTTTGCCGAAGGGTTCGAGTTTGCGGAGCGGGCGCTTGGTCGTGAAATCGGGGCCGGCATACCAGAATTCGCCGGCGCTCACGTCGAGTTTGCCGTCGCGATCAAAGTCGGCGACGGCGCAGCCCTCGTTGTTGTCGAGGTGGAGTGGCTGGACGCGAAATTTCAGGCCGGCGGGCGCGGCTTTTTTCGCGGCCTTGGGGGCGGCTTTCGGAGCGTCGGCGGCGAGGAGCAGCGCGGGGCCGGCGAGCGCGGCGGCGAGAAGGAGAAACGCGCGGAGGGCGGAGCGGGAGTTCATGCGACGGGGGGAGTGGAGCGGGGCGGCAAACTGACTAGCGGGCGGGGGCCGCGGCTGGCGATGGGAATTCACGGGCGCGTGGGACTGATGCACGGGCGCGCGGAGGGTTGGCCACGAAAAGCGCGAGAAGGCGCAAAAAAAAGGCCGCGGATTTGGGCGTCGGCTTTCATTTCCGCCGCCCGTTGGCTGCGGAGAATTGCTCTGAGCCGGAACGATTCGGTCCAGAGCTCAGAGCTGAGAGCAGAACCAAACTGTGAACTCTGTCAGCGCCTTTCCGAATTTGATCCCACGCTCCGTGGATCGGGCTCTCAGCTCTCAGCTCTCAGCTCTCAGCTCTGAGCTCTCAGCTCGCTCGGCCCCGTCCCGTCACGTCTCGATGTTGAGCGGCCACTGGTGGATCTGCGGTTGAGAGGGGGCGGAGAGTTCGGTGTTGAGGGCGATGATGGCGCGGCGGAATTCGATCAGCGCGGCGTTGCGCGGGTCGGCGGGGCCGCCGGGGAAAAAGAGCTGGGCCGCCACGCCGTCGATCGGGACGAAGGGTTCGTAGGGCACGGAGAAGCTGAAGACGTCCAGAAACGTGATCATCTCGCCGATCGAGCCGGTGTTGGGGAGAAAACGCAGGAGCTCGGCGGTCGTGAGCGTTTGCGTGGGCGGGGGGATCGTCGCGCTTTGGAGGCAGGGCGGGAAGTTGGCGACAAAGGAGAGGCCGGGATTCGCGATGGGGCTGAGGCGGGCGCAGCCGTGCATCGTCACGCGGTAAACGAGGCTCGTGAGCACGCGGGAGAGCATGGCGCGGGTGGCGACGTTGGGGAGGCCGCGGATGTTGCCCTTGGTCGCGGAGGCGGCCATCCAGGCTTGGAGCGTGGCGTCGTTTTGCACGGCGGCGTCGTCCGCGTAGGTGGCGGTGACGAAGGCGCCGACGTAGGCCGTGGTGGCGCGCCAGATTTTGAGCATCTGCCCGACGAGCGGGTAGGCGTCCCACGGGGCGGCGACCGAAAAATCCGCCTCCGTGAGGCCGTGGCGCGCGAGGGTGGCGAGCGGGTCGTCGTCGAAAAAGTTCCGGCCCTTGGCGAAGGTGTTCATCAGCTCGAGGAACTGAAAGCCGGAGCTGACGGAGGTGGGGGGCGCGACGTGCGACCAGAGGGCGAGGAGGATGTTGTCGAACGCCATGAGGTAGTCCGACTGCGGCTCGAGCAGCGCGTAGAGCGGATGGGTGGCGGCGACGGTGTTATACATCGTCATTTGCATGGCCGCGGTGACCATATGCCAGTGATAGACGTGGCCGAGCCAGATGCCATAGACGGTGACGGAGGTCTTGGCGGCCTGAAGGGCGTAGAGCCAGGCGGAGGGCGTGGCGGTGGCGCGCGAATAAACCTGCCGGCCGGCGCCGCCGTGGCCCGCGACGGCGACGGCGACGGGCACGACCCGCTTCGTCGCGGGGTCCTGAACGAGGAGCGTGAGGGTGGCCGGGGTGAAGCGCGTGGCGCCGTGGACGGTCTGGGGCTTGAGCGTGGAAAAAATCCGCAGGTCGATCGCGTAGAGGCGGCCGGCGGCGTAGGCGGCGTCGAAGGCGGGCGTCCACACGGCGGCGAACTCGTTGCGCATTTCCGCGATTTTCGCGGCGGCGATCTTTTGGAGGATGAGCAGGAAAAACGGGAGGCCGTAGCGCGCGATGAGGGGGAAGAAGGCGGCGTCGGCCGCGTCGGCGTCGGCGAGCGTGGCGGACCAGCCGGGGAGGAGCGGGCGGGCGTTTTGCTCGATGTCCTGAAACGTGGTCCACGAGAGCGCGAACTGCTCGGGGCGCTCAAGCGGGAGGGCGGTGAGGGGATGGACGGGCGGCGCGACGCGAGGGACGTTGGCGTCGAAGAGTTCCCTCGCGAAGCCGAGGGCGGTCGGCGGGGCGTTCTGGTGGAGGGCGGCGACGAGGACGTCGCGGGCCTTGGCGGCGGCGTTTTCCGGCGCGGGGCCGTAGAGAAAAGTGTGCGCCGGCGCGGTGACGCCGCCGAGCGTGTAGACGTTGGAGAGGCCGTGTTTGGCGGGCAGCGTCTGGAGCTCGCGGGCGCCGAGGCGGGCGAGGGTGCCGAGCCACTGGTCGAGGACGAGGGGCACGGCGGGAATATCATCCAAACCGACATGGCCGACGATCGGGAGATTGATATCGAGAGGCAGCGATTCGATGTGGGACATGGGCGAATCCAATAGAGGGACGCGGGCGGCTGTCCATCATTACATACGGCCCACCCGTCGCGCGCGGGGGCGGCCAAGCACAAGAAAACACGCGCCTACCCGGCGGAGACGGCCGGACGGCGCGGGAAAAACCGGCGCCACGCGAGCGCGCCGCCCGTGTAAACGAGCACGCAGCCGCCGAGGCACGCGAGGCCCGAGAGCGCCTGCACGACGCGCCCGAGCGCCTCGCCGCTGTGGAGCAGGCGGATCCAGCGGCGCGCGCGCGTGCCGGCGGAGAGGGCGGCGAACTCCTCCGTGTGGCGCACGCCGCCGGTCGTCGCATCGAGGATGAGCGTGCGGGCGAAGAAGGGCGGCCATGCGGCGCGCTCCTTCACGGTGGCGGAAAACGTTTTCGGCGCGGGCTGGTCCGACGCCGACGCACCGAGCGCGGGCGCGAAACGGAGCGTGATGTGCGTCCATCCGGTGGTGGCGCGTTTCACGGCGTCGAGGCGGCCCTGCGCCGTGAGCGGGAGGCCGACGGGCGCGGCGGCGACGGTGGCGCGCGCGGCGGGCGGGAGCGCGGGCGGCGGCGGCGGACCGATCTGGGGTGGCGGGGGCGTCTCGCCGGCGAGCCGGTAAACCAGATCGCCGGCCCAACGGTAGGAGAGCACGACGCCGGTGCCCGCGAGCACGAGCAGCAGCGGGAGCGACCAAAACCCGATCGCGTTGTGCCAGTTCCAATCGCGCGCGCGGCCACGCGCCTCGGGCGTGAAGACGAGCAGCGGGCGCAGCGCGCGCCACGTCCACGCGCGCGGCCACCAGAGCACGAGGCCGCTCAGGCACAGGAAAACGAAGATGCAATTGGCGGCGGCGTTGGCGAAGGCGCCGGGATTCGCGGGGCGCGGCTGGCCGGGCGGCGGCGCGGGCGGCGGCGTGACGTTGAGGCGCGTGTGCCACGCGCGCATCGCCTGCATGAAGGCGCGGGTGCGCGGGGCGAGCGCCTCGCGCACTTCGCCGGTGTAGGGGTTCACGCAGAAGGTGCGGTTGCCCGGCGCCGTGAACGTGGCCGCCTCGCCGGGATCGCGCGCGACGGTGAGGCTGCCGATACGCACGTCCGGCTGGGCAACGCGGGCGCGGGCGAGCAATTCGTCGACTGTGAGACGCGAGCCGGTGGCGGGCACGGTGAGGCGGCGGGCGTCGCGCTCGGCCCACGCGAGCAGATCTTTTTCGAAGGCGAGGGCCGCGCCGGTGAACGACATGACCAGGATGAGAGCGCCGGCGGCGAGGCCGCAGACGAGATGCGACCAGAAGAGGATTTTGCGGAGCATCGCGGGAGGCGTTGGGCGGGGTGCGGGAGGGGTGCGGGTGGCGAAGGAAGCGCGGAGGCGGGACGGCGCGGAGCGTCGGCGGCGGCGCGGGACGTGGCAATGCGCAAGGGCGCGCGGAAACGAGGACGCGGAGCGAGTTCGAGGAACGAAGATCGGAGGCGAGGAGCGGCGGGCGGGAAATTTCGTCGGAGAGGTTTCCCTCAGATTCAGGGAACCGCAGATTGACGGAGTCGGGAAACGCGGCGGGGCGATGGCGCGTTGGGGAAGGGACGAAATTTTTCGGAGATACCAACCGGATCACGTCGGAAAAAGGCGGAGGCTGGCGGGTTTCCAATCTGCGGGTTCCTGAATCTGTGGGAAAAATTCTCCGGATGCGCGGCACGGCGGCGTGGCGGGCGCGTGGGGCGGTGAGGACGGAAGGTTTCCCGCAGATTCAGGGAGCCGCAGATTGACGGAGTCGGAACTCGCGGGGCGGCTGGAGCCGGAACTACGAACTCGGGATTTCGCGCTCGGTCGCGCGGACTTTCTACCCGCGGCGGCGACGATGCGCGGCGAGTGCGATGACGCCGAGGCCGCCGAGGAGCAGCGCCCACGTCTCCGGTTCCGGCACGGGCACGAAATTACTCAGCGTCACCGACGTGCCGGTGTAGTTCACCTGAAACGATCCGAGGTTATCCGTCGTGAAGAGCCGCGTCGGCGTGAAGATGTCGGGGAGCGCGTTGGAAAACGCGCCGGTGCGGTTCGTCGCCGAGATGATCGTGAAGGTGTCCGCGCCCGTGACGGTGGTTTGGTAGCCGTTGAGAAACGTCAGCGCGAGCGTGCCGCCGAGCGTGGCGGTGCCGGTGACGTTGAGGAAATCGTAATCCGTCCCCTGCGCCGGGCCGGCGAGCTCGATGATGAGCTGCGAGGTGGTTTGGAGCGTGAGGTTGCCCGCGATGGTGAGCGCGCCGGGCGACTGGCCGGGCGAGACGATGCCGCCGGCGACGACGTTGCCGTTGATCGTGCCGTTGCCGCGGAGGGTGCCGGCGGCGAGGTTGAAGCCGTTGTCGAACTGGAGCGCGCCGCCGCTGACGAGGGCGAGCGTGCCGCCGTTCTGCGTGAACGTGGAGGTGAAGCGCAGCGTGCCGGCGGAGACAGCCACGGTGCCGGCGTTGATGAACGGGATCTCGATCCGCGTGATGCCGGAGCCGGACTTTTCGTAGAGGCCGTGGTTGGTGAACAGGGCCGCGCCGCCGAACGCGTTGGTGATGATCGACGAGGCGGTGTCGTGGAGGACGGCGCCGGCCTGGTTGGTAATCGAGCCGCCGTTGCCGGTGCGGAGCTGGCCGCCGGTCCAGTGAACGACGCCGGCGTTGACGAGGGCGCGTTGGTTGAAGTCGTGGGTGCTGGTCGTGGAAATGGTGACGACGGCGTTGACGTCGAAGAGCGTGGTGCCGGGGGCGTTGAAGTTGCCCGACTGCCAGAGGGACGCGCCCGTGAGCGTGAGCGGCGTGACGATGGTGCCGCTCGTCAACGTGAGCGCGCCGACGGTGAGGGCGCCGGTGCCGTTGAGGGTGCCGTTGGCGAAACTCAAATTGGGCAGCGTGAGCGTGGGCGTGTTGATCGCGAGGGTGCCGCCGGTGACGACGTAGTTGCCGGTCGGCGCGACGAGGCCGGTGGGATCGATCACGGCGAGGGTGCCGCCGGAGAGGCGGAGCGTGGCGCCGGCGGCGACGCCGATGGTGGAGCCGGCGGCGAAGGTGCCGCCGGCCTGGAGGTCGAGCGTGCCGGCGGAGAGGTTGAGCGTGCCGGCGTTGGTGAAGGGGACGCCAAACGCGGAGGTGCCGGGGCCGGTCTTCGCATAGAGGCCGAGGTTGGCAAACGTGACCGTGCCGCCATAGGCGCCGTTGAAGGAACTGTTGGCGGAGTCGAGCACGGTGCCGTCGGCGGCGTTGAGGAAACCGCCGCCGTTGCCGGTGCGGAGCTGGCCGGCCTGCCAGTCGAGCGTGCCGTGGTTGGTGATCGTGCGGCGGTTGAAATCGTGGACGCTGCTGGCATCGAGCGTGAGCGAGCCGCCGGGGGCGATGCTCGCGGTGGAGGCGGCGGCGGTGCTCCAATCGCCGCCGCTCCACGTGGAGTGGTTCGAGAGCAGGAGCGTCGTCGCGACGAGCGAACCGCCGGTCTGTGTGAAGGCGCCGATGCCGAGGGAGCCGGGGGCGAGGAGGGTGCCGCTGTTCAGGGTGACGGAGGGGATCAAGGAGACGGCGGTGGCGTCGGCGAGCGTGAGCGTGCCGCCGCCGTCGAGTGAGAGCGTGGGTGGGG
>JBEANZ010000204.1:0-3254 GCA_041165185.1 Verrucomicrobiota bacterium
CTTCCCATTGCGCGCATTGTGCCGCCGGACCCGGCGGCACAATGTTTTTCTGCGCCGCGCCGGCGCTCGTTTCCCGAAATAGCAATTATTCAAAGTGCCCAATAGAGATTGGCGTTGAGGAAAGTCTGGAGCGCGGGACCGGAGTATTTTTTGTGCGCGGCGTTGAACTCGCGGAGCCACGACGTGACGTTGTCCTGCGGAAGGGCATAGTTCGGTTTGCGACCGCTGCTGTTCACGCGTTCGTAGCCCGCATCGATCGTGGTTTTGGCGAAGGGCCGATACTTGGCGGTGAAATAGAGGCGCTGGTCCTTCCAGTAGGATGCCTTGAAGCGCGATTTCTCGTCGCTCAACAGCGTGTTGGCGCGGAAGGCCAGTTTGTCTTTCAGCAGCGTGCGCCCGAGATCGAGCGTCGAGCGCATCGATCCGAAGTTGTCGAACTTGAGACTGACCTCGCTGATGTCGCGGTTCAGGCGGGCTCGCTTCGTCGTGTAGTTGACGATGCCGGCGGCGTTGCCGAGGCCGAACAGGATGGAATTGGCGCCGCGCAAGAGCTCGGCGCGCTCGATGTTGTAGCGGTCGGGCGAGGAATCGACCTGCACGAAATTCATGGTCGTCGCGGCGGCGCCGAGGCCGCGCACGCGCACTTCGCCCTCGCGCTGATTGCTGTCGTTGGTGATGTAGCCGGCGCCACCGGAGGTCATGTCGGAGACATCGGTGGTGAGATCGGTGTCCGCGCCGGCGACCATGGAGAGAACGTCGGCGAGCGTGTTCGCCCCGAGGTCGTCCATGAATTCCTTGGTGAGAACCGTCAGGGAGGCGGCGACGTCCTTCAGGTCGGTGTTCAGGCGGCTCCCAGCGGTGGTGGCGGTGGCGTGGTAGCCCACATCGCGCGTCACATCGACGCTGAACGGACTGAGTTGGATGACCTCTTTCGGATCGACGGGTGGCGTGGCCGTCTGCGCCACGCTGGAAGAAACGAGACCGGCCCCGACGATTGCCGTGAGCAAGAGACGGCGGAACCGCGAGGCAGAGGCGGCGTGGTGATGGGGGAGGTTCATGGCGCGCGGTTCAAGTTGTGC
Organism: Verrucomicrobiota bacterium; assembly: GCA_041165185.1. Taxonomy (GTDB): domain Bacteria; phylum Verrucomicrobiota; class Verrucomicrobiia; order Opitutales; family Opitutaceae; genus JBEANZ01. Next base: position 1,080 of record JBEANZ010000204.1, read on the forward strand.
GGTGGTCGCTGAAAATGGATGCGGGAAATTTGGACAGGGAAGCCGAAGGGCACAAGGGAGAGAGCCGGGCGAAAATTCAGGGAGTAATCGAGACGTGTGATTCTTGGGAGATCGTCACGGGACCGAGCAGCCCGGAGGGGAGAAGGGTGCGGTCCTGCTCGTGGAAATTGTAGGTCGTGAACGTGGAGCGCCGGCCGGCGGGCATGGGCTCGTTGTTCACATACCAGGCGGGCATTTTCGCGTCGCGCATCCGGTAACCGTCGGTGCGGGGCGGCGCTTCATCGCCGATGAGGCGGTTGGTCCAGAGATTGGTGACGCGGATTTCGAGCTGGTTTTCGCCGCGACGAATCGCAGCAGTGACATCGAGCTCGAAGGGCGGCTTCCAGAGCACGCCGAGATCGTGGCCGTTGAGTTTTACTTCGGCGGCGATTTCCACGCGGCCGAGATCGAGGAGCACGCGACGGCCGGTCGCGATCCAGTCGGCGGGAACCGTGAGTGAACGACGATAGGTCGCCGAGCCGGAGAAGTGGCGGATATCGTCGCGGGCGTGATCCTTCCAATCGGTCAGCTGCTCGAATGCGACGGACTTCGGGCCGGTGAGCCCAACGCCGTCGAAGGCGACTTCCCAGCGGCCGTCGACGCGCAGCGGAGCCGGCAGAGCGGGGACGGTGACCGATGTCTTTCGGCCCGAGGCGAAGGTGAGGGCGTAGGCGCCGGCGGTGCGGGCGCTCAATTGCAGCGCGCCTCGGGCGTCGATGAACGCGTGCGCCCCGGCCGGTGCGATGTTCCTGATCGGATCGGTTGCGCCGGCCGGCTGGCGAAACACGACGAAGACGGAGCCGTGCGGGTCCAGCGTGATCGGCAAGGCGGTGCGCCCGTCGGCCACCGTGAATCGGGCCTGCGGTTCGGTGCGGCCGGTGTCGGGATACCACAGTTCCGGGATTCGGCCGGTGACGCGGAAGGACACATCCACGGTGCGCGTTTCCTTGGCCGCGTTGTGGAAGAAATAGAAATCGGTCTCGCCCGCGCGGCGGTGGATGAACGTGGCGGCGGGCTCGCCCTGCATCGCGAAATCAGGGGCGAGACCGAGTTGCTGGAATAACGCGGGCCAGTCGCCGGGCACGATGATGCGGCCCGCGCCGGTCCGGCCCCACAGTTGCGCCACCTGCGCGGAGAATTCCGCCCGACGATTTTGTTTTTCGAAATAGCCGATCGGTTCGGAGGGCGGCGGGCCCACGATGGTCGCGCCGGCGTCGGCGAGTTCGCGGAGCCGGGTGAGTAGCTTGAAGCTCATCCGTTTTGAATCCTGCAGGTAGAGGAAGCGGTAGCCGGTGCCTTCGGGCAGCACCAAGCGTCCGTCCCGAACGGTGACGCGGTTGAACAACACCTCGGCGTCGCAGTAGTCCACGTTGTAGCCGGCGGGAATGGATTTGTCGGACTGATCGCGCTTCGGCACGCGATGGGGCGAACCCTCGCCGACGAACACGAGCACGTCGGAAACCGGCACGCCCTGCCGTAACAGATAAGAGCCGCGACGGATGTAGCTCATCCACGCCTTGCCGGCGTTGCGCCACCACGTCTGGGTGCCGTCGAGCTGCGAACCGGTGGCGCCCATCGTCATGCCGGGGACGACATGAGTGTTGGGCTGATGGGCGTAGCGGTGAAACATGAATTCGTTGATGCCCTGCTCCCACGCGAAGTCGCCCGCGGCCTTCAGGAGAAACGGATGCGTGCGCCAGTTGATGTCGCCGATCTGGGTGAACGCCTCGGCCGAAATCACCGGCTTGCCGTAGGTGTGGCCGGCGGACACGGGCGCCGCGTAGGTGGTGCCGGGGCGCGGGGGAAACCAGAACTCGCCCATCGGGATGTCGGCCTTGCCGCCGACGGTCAGGCTGTTGATCGGGCCGAAACCATAAGGCTCGCTGTAGGCGATCAGGCCGTGCTGGTGACAGAGCTCGGTGAAGCGCGCGTAGTAATTCTCCGTCATCAACGCGCAGATGAAATCGCGGTAGTCGCCGAGCACGGCATCGGTCGTGCCGGGGTCGGCGACGAGGCGGCCGGTGACGAGCGGGAGAAACGAAACGAAGTCGTAACCTTTCGCGGCCGTGAATTTTTCCGCGAACTCCTCGGTCCAGTTCATCCCGCCCTCCTCGTAGCTGTCGATTTCGGAGTAGA
>JBEANZ010000205.1:0-3227 GCA_041165185.1 Verrucomicrobiota bacterium
CTCGTGCGGCAGGGCGAGTTTGTGAACATGCCCGACGCCGTGCAGTGGTTTGGGCTGCCGCAGGCCAACGGCCAGTGGCTGCTCGTCGGCGCGGCGCTCGTGTTGCTCGTCGCGCTCGGGCTGGCGATGCGGCACATCGCGGCGGGGCGGTTCGTCTACGCGGTCGGCACCGATGCCGAGGCGGCGCGGCTCGCGGGCGTGCGGCCGCAGCTCGTGACGTTTCTGGTGTTCGTTTTTCTCGGCGCGCTCACGGGCCTCGCGGCGATGATGAACATCGTGCAATCGCCACAGGTGCAGCCGCTGTCGGGCGCGGGGTTGGAGCTGAAAGTGATCGCGGCCGTGGTGGTGGGCGGCGTGGCGATCTCGGGCGGGCGCGGAAATTTGTGGGGCGCGTTTGCGGGGTTGCTGCTGCTCGCATGCGTCGCCCCGGCGCTCACGCACCTGCACGTGGAGGCGTATTGGGAGAAGGCGATCCAGGGTGCGATCATCCTGCTCGCGGTCGTGGCGGATGGGGTGAGGAATCGGAAGAAAAACCGCTGAGGTGGGGAACGCTAATCCTCGCTAATTAACGCTAATCTCAGAACCAAAAACCATGAAACCGGAGATCTGCAAGGACGAGGGTTACAAGCTGATGGGCGCGGCGTTTGAGGTCTTCAACGAGCGCGGCTACGGGATGGCGGAGGAAATCTACCAGGAGAGTTTGGAAATCGAGCTGGAGCTGCGCGGCATTCCGTTTCAGTCCAAGCGCGAGTTGGTGTGCTTCTACAAGGAGCGCGAACTCAAGAAACGCTATGTCCCCGATCTGTTCGTGTTCAACTGCCTCGTCGTCGAATTGAAGGCGGTGACCGAACTCACCGCCGATCACGAGACGCAGCTCTACAATTACATGAGAATCACCCGGCAGCCCGTGGGCTATCTCATCAATTTCGGCCATCGCGGGACGCTCGAATGGAAACGCCTCATCATCTCCGAGTTCATCCCACCGTGGCCTTGATTAGCGTTTATTAGCGAAGATTAGCGTTCTAAAAAATGCCTTCCTTTTCTCAACCTCGCGACTGGAAGTCGCTTCTCCTCCGGCACGAGATGCTGCTGCTCTACGTGCTCGTGGCGGAGTGGTTGTTTTTTTATTTCGCGGGGACGACGACCAATCGGCGCGGGGTCGTCGTCGGGTTTGGGACGCTGGATCGGCAGTTCGATATTCTTCGGCATTCGTGCGAGATCGGGTTGCTCGCGCTCGCGCTCACGCCGGTGATTCTCACGGCGGGGATCGATCTTTCGGTCGGGTCGTTGCTTGGGTTGTGCGCGATTTTGTTCGGAAAATTCTGGCACGATGCGGGGCTGCCCATTCCCGTCGCGGCGGGGCTCGCGCTCGTGTGCGGTGCGCTCGGCGGCGGGCTCAATGCGCTCCTCATCACGTCGCTGCGGTTGCCGCCGCTCATCGTCACGCTCGGGACTTACTCGTTGTTTCGCGGGCTGGCCGAGGCGATCACGCGCGGGGCGATCACTTACACTTTTCCCGAGAGCTTTGTTTCGCTCGGGGGTGACCAGCGATTTCTTGGGCTGCCGGCGCAGGCGTGGTTGTTTTTCGCGGTCTCGTTGGGCGTGTGGATTTTGGTGCATCGGATGACGTTTGGTCGGTCGTTTCGGGCGATTGGGTTTTCGCCCGAGGGCGCGCGCTATGCCGGTCTGCCGGTCGAGCGGCGCATCGCGTTCGCCTACGTGCTGGCCGGGCTGATCGCCGCGCTGGCCGCGATCGTTTACTGTGCGCGGGTGGGGCAGGCGAAGGCGGAGGCCGGGGCGAACTACGAGTTGTTCGCGATCACGGCCGTGGTGCTCGGGGGCACGAGCATCTTTGGCGGCGTGGGGAGCGTGCACGGCACGTTGCTCGGCGTCGCGGCGATCGCGGTGCTGAAGAACGGACTCGAGTGTCACCCGGCCGTGATGCGCATGGGCACGGCCCAGGAAATGGCGGGCCTGCTCACGGGCGCGCTGTTGTTGCTCGCGTTGACGGGGAGCGTTTTGCCAAGACTCTGGTCGCAGTGGCGGGCGCACCGGCGCGTCGCCGCCGCGCCGCCCCTTTCCGCTTCCGCTCCCAAACCTCACCCTCCCGCATGAAAACCCTCCTCCTCCGTCTCGGCCTCGTGGCCGGTCTCCTCCTCGCCGGCTCCGCCAGCGCGTTCGCCGCGGCGTCGTCGAAACTCGTCGTCGCCTTCCTCCCGAAATCCAAGGGCAACGCCTACTTCATCTCGTGCAAGGCCGGCGCCGACAAGGCCGAGAAGGAGCTCGGCATCGAACTGCTCTTCGACGGCCCGACCGACTCCAACGCCGCGAAGCAAAACGAAATCGTCGAGAACTGGATCACGCTCGGCGTCGACGTGATCGCGGTGGCGGCGGAAAACAAGGAGGGTATCTCCACCGCGTTGCGCAAGGCGCAGAAGGCGGGCATCAAGGTCGTGACCTACGACGCCGACTCGATGCCGGACGCGCGGTCGTTTTTCGTGAACCAGGCCACGCCCGAGGGCATCGGTTACTCGCTGATGGACGAGGCGGCGCGGCTGCTCGGCGGCGAGGGCGAGTTTGCGATGATCACGGCGTCGCTCACGGCGGCGAACCAGCGCGAGTGGCAGAAGCACATCGAGGCGCGGCTGAAGGAAAAATACCCGAAGATGAAACTCGTCGCCGTCCGCCCCTGCGACGATCTCAAGGACAAGGCGCAGTCGGAGGCGACCGCGATGATGAGCGCGAATCCGAAGTTGAAGTTGATCATGGCCATCTGCTCCCCCGGCGTCCCTGGCGCGGCGGAGGCGGTGAAGCAGGCCGGCAAAAAAGGCCAGGTGAAGGTGATCGGTCTCGGGCTCCCGAACGAAAACAAGCGCTACGTCCACGAGGGCGTGACCGACAGCGTGATCCTCTGGAACACGGGCGACCTCGGCTATCTCACGATCTACGCCGGTGTCGCCGCCGCAAAGGGCGACCTGAAGGCGGGCGCCAAGGAATTCAAGGCTGGTTCGCTCGGAACCTTCCAGATCGCCGGCGACAACATCCTCCTCGGAAAGCCCTTCATCTTTAACAAGGGCAACATCGACCAGTTCAATTTCTGAGCCTACCGCCCGGCAGAAGCCGGCGGCACGAGACTGGCCGAGATCGCTTGCTGGGCTTGCAACTGCCGCAATACGGCCAACTGCGCCGGCGTCAGGACACTTTGTGCATGCATGAGCGCGGCATCG
>JBEANZ010000206.1:0-17757 GCA_041165185.1 Verrucomicrobiota bacterium
GCCGGACCTACGGTTGCCGCGTGCCATTGCAGCGACCATTTCTCAAGTGGGCCGGGGCGAAGACGCGGCTCGTCGCCGCCATTCGCGAGGCCGTGCCGCCCGGCGCGCGCCGGTTGATCGAGCCGTTTGCCGGGAGTGGCGCGGTCGCGCTCAATCTCGACTTCGCGACAAACCTCCTCGCCGATGCCAATCGCGATCTCGTGGACGTCTTCGGCGAGCTGCGACGCGGTGGCGAGCGTTTCATCGCGGAGTGCGCGGCCTTGTTTATCGCCGCCCACAACGCCGCCGACGCCTACTACGCGTTGCGCGAGGAGTTCAACGCGACGCCCGACCGCCGCCGCAAGGCCGCGCTTTTCGTTTACCTCAATCGCCACGGCTACAACGGCCTCTGTCGCTACAACGCGAGCGGCGGCTACAATGTCCCGTTCGGGCGCTACGTCGCGCCGCGATTTCCGCGCCGGGAACTGCACGCGTTTCACGCGCTGCTCCGGCGGTGCGAGCTGCGCCACGCGGATTTTCGCGCCGTGCTCGCCGAGGCGAGCGCGGGCGATTTCGTCTACTGCGATCCACCCTACGTGCCGGTGAGCGCGACGGCGCATTTCACGGCCTACGCCAAGGCCGGCTTCGGACCGCAGGATCAACGCGACCTCGTCGAGTGCTGCCGCGCGGCACGCGCGCGCGGCGCGGTGGTCGCGCTCTCGAACCACGATACCCCGGCGACACGCGCGCTCTACGCCGACGCCGACGAATGCCGCGAGCTGCTCGTCGCGCGGCACATCAGTTGCGACGGCGCCAACCGCACCAAGGCCCGCGAACTCCTCGTCGTTTACCGCCCCGCGACCTAAATCGCCGCGCGTCTATCCCCGCGTTTGTGCCGCCGCGCCGTGCGCGCCGCTCGCCCTTCGCTTTGCGCTGAATGATCCGCGCGGTCGTGATCGACATGCCGCGGTCGGGTGGCAAATAGGTCGGCATGCGTCTCACCCATGAAAGCCCGCGCGTGCGGTGGCTGGTGCTCCTCGCCGCGTGGGCGTTGGTGGCCGGGTTGGGCGCCTGGCACATGGCGGTGATGCGCGACTACGTGGCCTCGCTCGAGGGTGTCGTGCCGCGCGCGACGGCGGCGGCCACGCCGCTGCAACGCCCGCTGCCGAGCAACTACGCCGACGCGATGATGTGGACGCGCTACGCCCTCGCGCTCCAGGAGGGCGCGCCCGCACGCGTGCGCACGACCGAGATCGACAACGCTCCCGGCGGCCGCGAGGTCCACTGGCACTCCGGCCTCGCGCACCTCCTCGCGCTCGCGGGCCGGCTCCAACGCGCCGTCACTGGCGAACCGTTGCCGCGCGCGACCGAGCAGGCGCTGGCGTGGTTCAACCTCCCGCTGCTGATCGTCGTCACCGTGTTTTTCTCCGCGTGGACCGCGCGCCGCGCGGGTGCGGCGGCGGGCGCGTTGGTCGCGCTCGGGCTGATCGGGGTTGAGGATCACTACGCGGGGTGCGCGCCGAACTACGTGGATCACCACGGGCTGTTGTCGGCGGCGGTGTTTGGCGTCGTGCTCGGCGCGGTGTTCATGGGCGGCGGCTGGTGGCGCGCGCGGAGCGACGGCGAAGAGAGCCTCTTGCCTGCGAGCCCGGAGGCGGCGCGCGGCGCGGCGACTTTTTCCGCCGTGTGCGGTGCCATCGGCCTGTGGATCAGCGCGGCGACCGTCATTCCCGTGATCGTGATCGTCGGCGGATGCGCGGTCCTGGCCAGCGCGTTCGGCGCGGCGGCGGCGCGGCGTGAGGGCGCGCGGTTTGACGCGGCGCTGTGGCGCTGGTGGGGGCGGTTGGGCGCGGGGTTGAGCGTGGGATTTTACCTCCTGGAATACGCGCCGTCGCACCTCGGCCTGCGGCTGGAGGTGAACCATCCGCTGCACGCGCTCGCCTGGTGGGGCGGCGGCGAACTCGTCGCGCTGCTCGCGGCGTGGCGCGCGGAAGCGCCGGCGGGCGCGCTGCCGAGGCGGCGCGCGCTCCTGCCGCTCGGCGCGCTCGCGGCGGCGCCGGTGGTGATCGTGGCGCTGGGGACGCGCGTGTTCGTCGCGAGCGATCCGTTTGTGGCGAAACTGTCCCACGATGTCGCGGAGGGCGCTTCGCTTTGGCGGATCGTCGGCGCGTTCGGGTGGAAGGAGTTTTTCACGCATGTGAATTTCCAGCTCGTGCCGCTCGCGCTCGGCGTCTGGTGCGTGGCCGGGCGCGGGCGGCCCGACCGCCTCCTCCTCGGATTTGCGACGCTGGCGGGCGCGGTGTTTGTCGCGATGGGTTTTTGGAAAATCCGGTGGTGGCTCAATGCGGGCGGGCCGATGCTGGCGTTGCTGATCGCCGCGCTGGCGGCGCTGCTGCGCGGGCGCTCGCTGCGCGTTCGTTGGACGGTGGTGGCGGCGTTGGCGGCGGCGGGTTTCGTGCCGGCGACCGTGTGGCACATCGGGCGCATCGCCGGTCCCGTGCGTCAGCGCATCGTGGCGAACGACGACGCTGTGCAGCCCGTTTACCGCGACGTCGCGGGCGCGTTGCGCGCCGCGCAGCCGACCGGCGAGATCGTCCTCCTCGCGAGTCCCAACGCCTCGGTGTCGATCGGTTACTACGGGCGCTTCAAGACGCTCGGCACGCTCTACTGGGAAAACACCGCGGGCCTGCGCGCGGCGGCGGAAATTTTTTCGGCGGAGACGGACGAGGAGGCGTTGCGGTTGTTCCGGCGCCACGGCGTCACGCACCTGGCGATCATCTCGCGGGAAAACTACTTCGCGGAATACTTCGCGCTGCTGCGCCCGGACGCGCCGGCGACCGACATCGTGAAAACCTTCGGCCACCGCCTCGGCTCGCAACTGCGGCAGCCGGCGTGGCTGCGCTCCCTGCCCTACGCGAACCCGGCGAAACCCCTCCTCCCCGATCTCGTCGTGCGGCTTTACCAGTTCGCGCCGGACCAGTCGCTGCCCGAGGTGTATTGGCACCTCGGGCGCACGCAGCTCGCGGGCGGCAACGTCGCCGACGCCGAGACGCACCTCGCCGAGGCCATCACGCACAGCGCGCCCGCGCAGCGCGCCGCGCAAGCGATCGCCGCGGCCAACCTCTGCTACCGCGCGGGCGCGCACGCGGCGGCCGCGCGGTTTTTCCGCGCCGCGCTCGCCGAGCGCCCCGATCCCGCGATCACGCGCGACCTGAGCTGGGTGCTCGCGACGAGCGGCGACGCCGCGGTGCGCGACGGCACACGGGCCCTCGCGCTGCTGGAGGAGCTGCCCTCGACGGTGCCGCGCGACTATCGTTTCAAGGACAACCTCGCCGCCGCGCTCGCCGCGTGCGGCCGGCTCGCCGAGGCCGCCGAGGTCGCGGCCCGCGCGCTCGACGAGGCGCGCGCCGCCGGCGACGGGGCGTTTGCGAGCGCCTGCGAAAAACACCTCGCCGCCTATCGCGCCGGCCAACCTTGGCGGCAGTGAACGCGGCGCGCGGCGGGTTTTCGCGCTCGGAACGGGCGCGCCTTTGCGCTGCGCTGCGGTCCGACTTTCCCGATGTTGCGCCCGCTTTTTTCCTTTTTCGCCTTCGCATTGCTCGCCGCGTTCGCGGCGCGCGGCGAGGTCACGCTCGCGCCGCTCTTCACCGATCACGCGGTGCTCCAGTGCGACAAGCCCGTGCCCGTCTGGGGCACGGCCGACGCGGGTGAGCGCGTGCGCGTGGCGTTTCGCGGCCAGGAAGCCGCGACCACCGCCGGCGCCGACGGCCGCTGGATCGTGTTTCTCGAAAAACTTTCGGCGAGCGCGCAGGGCGCGGAGCTGACCGTCTCCGGGAAAAACCAACTCGTCGTCCGCGATGTGCTCGTCGGCGAGGTGTGGCTGTGCGCGGGGCAGTCGAACATGGAGTTCACCGTCGCGCCGCGCCCCGGCACGTGGCAGGCCAACACCGGCGCGGCCCACGCCGCCGCCGAAATCGCCGCCGCGAATTTCCCGCTGATCCGCCACGTGCGGATCGAGCAGGCCGTGGCCGAGGCGCCGGCCGCGCGCGTGAAGACGAGCGGCTGGCAGCCGGCGACGCCCGCGACGGTGGGCGGGTTCACGGCGGTCGGGTATTTTTTTGCGCGCGACGTGTTTCAGAAACTCGGCGTGCCCGTCGGGCTCGTCCACGCCTCGTGGGGCGGCACGCCGGTCGAGTCGTGGATGAGCCCGGCCGCGCTCGCGAGCCAGCCGAGTTTCCAACTCGTGACGGATCGTTGGGCGCAAAACGTCGCCGCCTATCCCGCGAACCGCGCCGCCTACGACGCCGCGCTCGCGGCGTGGACGAAGGCCGAGGCCGCCGCGCGCGCCGACGCCACCGCCGCAAAAACGAAGGCGCCGAAACAAAAACAATCCGCCGATTCACTCCACGCAGCGTGGTTGAAAAAAAATCCACGCCCGCGCCCTCCGCGCGGCCCCGGCGACCCGTGGACGCCGGGCGGGTTGTTCAACGGCATGATCCACCCGCTGCTCCCCTACGCGTGGCGCGGCGCGCTCTGGTATCAGGGCGAGAGCAACGCCGAGCGCGCGGCCGAGTATCGCGCGCTCTTCACCGCGACGATCACGGCGTGGCGCGCGCATTTCGGGCAGGGCGATTTTCCGTTCTATTGGGTGAGCCTCGCGAACTACACGGTCGCCGCCGACGCGACCGGCACGAGCTACGCGTGGCTGCGCGAGGCGCAGACGCAGACACTGGTGTTGCCCGACACCGGCCAAGCCCTCGCCATCGACCTCGGCGATCCGAAGGACATCCATCCGGCCAACAAACAGGACGTGGGCCGGCGACTCGCGTTGGTGGCGAAGAAGCGCGTCTACGGCGTCATGGGCGACGACACGGGCCCGACCTTTGCGAGCGCCGCGCGCGAGGGCGCGGCGCTGCGGGTGAGACTCACGCACGCGAGCGGGCTCAACGCCCGCGCCAAACCCGCGCAGTCGCTCGAGGTCGCCGGCGCGGATCGGAAATTTTTTCCCGCGACCGCGCGCATCGAGGGCGAGACGCTGCTCGTGACCGCGCGCGAAGTGCGCGAGCCGGTGGCGGTGCGCTACGCGTGGAAAAACGCCCCCGAGGCGAATCTCTACAACAGCGCCGGCCTGCCCGCCGTGCCGTTTCGCAGCGACGCCTGGTAGGCGGGGCGCGGCGCGGGCGGCCTCGGGGAATTTGCGGCGACGCGCTGGAGGCCGCCACGAGTTTGATTGGCGCAGGCGCGCGCGCCCACGATGGCGCCGCCGCGCGTGCGAGTGGGATGGCGCCGCCGCGCGTGCACGCGCGCGGTGGGCCGACCGGCCCACTCCGGCCGGCCACTACCGCGGCGCGCGCGTTTCGGGCATCATGGGGACGTTCGCAGGGCACTCCGCCCCGCCGACAAACATTCCACCCTCCGCCCAATCCCGCCCATGCAACTCGTCTCCTCCCTCGATTCCGCGAAGCCCACCTGGGGCCGCTTTTTCGGCACCCTCGCGGTCGCCGCCGTCTGCGTCGCCGGCGTGCTCGTCGCCGTCGCCCAACCCGCCCCGCCCGCCCATCTCGTCAAGGGCCTCCAGCTCGCCGACGAAATCGCGGGCGCGCAGCACGCGGGCGTTTTCGCCGACGCGAACAACGTCTCCCTCAACCGCTACGGCGGCGTCTGGAACAGCGCGACCGACCCCTCGTTCATCCGCTTCGCCGATTTCGCCAACGGCGTCCTCCCCGCCAACCACACGCGTTGCGCCCCGCTCGTCACGCACCTCCTCAAGGCCTGCTACAACTGGAACTGGAGCGCCCACTCCTTCTACGATCCGCTGCTCAAGATCACCAAGTCCTCCGCCAGCCCCGCGCCCTACCAATACATCGCGCTGCTCAAGGCCGGCAAAGGTTTCGCCGCCCGCCTCACCCGCCTCGACCAGGCGCTGCCGGGCGACCTTCTCCTCTGGTGGAACGTCGGCACCGACGCCGGCGACCACGCGATGATCGTCGTCGCCATCGACGCCGCGGGCGCCAAGGCCTACCCGAGCGAGTTCGCCGCCGCGAAGCCCGAGCTCGCCGGCACGACCTACTACGCCGTCACGGTGCTCGACAGCTCGAGCGGCCTGCACACCGACGACAGCCGCCTCGTTCCGGTCAACGGCGTTGACACCCCAATCGCCGGCCTCGGCACCGGCACCGTGGGCGTGCTCGTCAACGCGAACTCCGAAATCGTCGGCACGACGTGGAGCCTGCCGACGGCGAATTTCACGACGCAAAAAGACGCCTGGCTCAACGGCCTCCACAGCCGCCTGAAAATGCAGACGACGACGGAGGCGCTGATCGGCCGGCTGCCCTGAGTCGGACATCGCGCAACAAGTTTCCCGCCCACCCCGCACCGCCGCGGACTTCGGTCCGCGGCGTTTTCTTTTTCGAAGCCACGGCGCCGCGTGCGCCCGACGACGTCCGGAGTAGCAGGGTCTCCGACCCGCCCTCGAACGTCGCGGGGTGTGCGAGGGCGGGTCACAGACCCTGCCCTACCTCCGAGGTCGCCGCCACGCTGCGCGCGGCGGCGGCAGGAGTGCCGCCGATCCGGGTCGGCCGCCCTCTCGCCGCCCTCTTCCCGCCGGTCCGCGAGCGGGCGGCTCCCGCGTCTGGCGCTCCGCGCGGTTCGCGCTCGTGCTCCGGGCGTGGAAACGTTCGGGCTCTGCACGGCGGGACGCCCAGCTTTCAAGGCACGAGACGGGACGCCTCGTCCACGACTGGCGCGTCATCGCGCCCTACCTCGGGTCCCGCTGTTTGAAAGCTCGGGGTGATGAGCTGTTGACATTAAACATTAAGACCTGACCCCCTCCGGCATTCCGACCCCCTCCGGCATTCCGCGTGGTGGCGGCGGTCACCCAGATCGAGGCCTATGGTGTGGCCGGCGGTGCGGGCGGAGTTGGGGGCGAGGGCGGGGGTGGGGGCGGAGCTGGCGTTGGGGTAGTTCATCAGGCGTAGTTTAGCACAGGTTGGGTGCTCTACGCCTTCTCATTCCTACTGGTTGGGCCTCTTATCCATAGTTACTACTGGTCTTAGCATCCAGCAGTCTTGGCTTGAAGGTCTTCTCAACGAAATCACGCATCTTTTTGGCCTCCTCATGAGGGAAATCATAATGACTATCGTCCTCGAGATAGAGCGTCACGATCGAGCCGCTGTCGCGAACCGACACTATCTTGTCGAGGCGGATCGTAAACGTTACGCCGCCGGTCTTTTCGAATTTGATGAATTTCATAAGGTTTGCCGAACAGTGTTATTCGCCGGAACTGAGTGCGGCTTTTGCCGGGAGGGGGTGGCGGGCGATTCGCTGACCCCAAGGTGTTGATGGCAAACGAGTGATTCGGGCGAGTGCGGCTTTAGCAGGTGCCGGGAACGCCGGCGAAAGCCTCACTCGCGAAATCGCGCGCGATGCGGAAGGTTGAGCGCACGAACGGCTGCCCGTGTCGTTTGCAAGGGGGCGAGCGGCGTTGGCGCGGGTGGCGAGGGTGGAAGCGTAAGGCTGAGGGGCGGCCCATGAAATCCTCGGGTGTTTGCGGCTCCGCGACGTGAGCTTTGCGCCGGCGACGGTCATGTGGGGGAGGGCACACTTTGGGTGGGGCGGAGGCAAGGCGGGATTCGGGGAGTGCACGCGGGCGAGCGGGACGAGCGTGGCGTTGCGGCGGGGGCGGGCGGGAAACGTGGGCCGGGGTTGGGGCCGCTTTTGTTCTCGGGGGTGGTTGGGGGCGGGTCGGAGACCCTGCCCTACTTCAATTCGGGTTCCACCGGGGGCGCTGGTGGAAGCTTCGCGGCCAATTCCGCGAAGCGCGCGCGGGTCGCGTCGTCGGGGGCGATTTTTTTTCCGAGGTCCACGTAGAATGCCGCCTCCGGCGCGAAGCCGCAGCGCAGGTTCACGGCGGCGGTTTGGTAAACCAGCTCGACGTGGCGCGGGAAAAACGCCGCGCCTTCGTCGAGCACGCCGAGGTGGCGGCGCGTCGCGCGAAAATCGCACGCGGCCCACGCCTCCGCGATCAGCGCGTAAACTTCCGGCAGCGGCGGCACCTGCTGCCGCGCGGCGAAGAGCGGCGTGAGCACCGCCGCCACCTGCGTCGTGTTGATGCGGCCGTCGGCGCCGGCGGGCTCGGCGCGGGCCTCGGCGAGGCGGAGGCGGGCGAGTTCGTAGCCTGCGCGCGGGCGCAGCGCGGGCGTGAGCGCGATGGCGGCCTCGAGGTAGCCGCGCGCGCCGGCGTCGTTGGCGGCGTCGATTTCGCAGAGGCCGAGCACGGTGAGAAGCCGCGGATCGCGTTCGCCGTGGTCGTAGGCGCGGCGGAGCGTGCGGCGGGCCTGCTCGAGGTATTTCGGCGCGACGGCGGGCAGCCGCGCGCGCACGTAGGGCACCTCGAGCCGTTCCCAATCGCCCTTGATGCGCGCGATGTCGACGGGCGCGGCGAGGCCGAGGGCGAGCTTGGGCTCCTTGAATTTCTGCGGCGGCGCGAGCGTGGCGGCCTTGTTGATCGCGAGGGGGAGAAACGCCGCGAGCTGCGCGTGCGCGGTCGCGAAATCGATCCCGAAGCACTCCTGAAACATCGCCTCCGTCGCGGGCGTGGCGCTCGCGCGCGCGACGAATTTCCACAGCGCGGCGCGGCGCGCGGGGGTGTTGGGATCGAGCGCCCAGCGGAGGAAGAACTCGCTCTGGGCATTCCAGCGCCGCGCCTCGTCGGGGGTGAACGCCTCGCGGCCGACGACGCCATAGGTGAAAAACTCGCCGAGCGGCAGCGGCGCGGGCAACGGCGCGGCCTGCGGATCGGATTTGAACGCGTCGGTGACGGCCTCGGAGATCCACGTGCCGCGCTCGATCTCGATCTCGTTGAGGTGAAACTTGAGGTGCTTGAAGAGCGCGAGAAAACCGTTGGCGAACCAGAGGGGCAGGGCCGGCGCGCGGCCGCGCACGAGGTAGGCGACGTAAGCCGGGGTGAGCACGAGCGTGTCGGGATCGAAGGCGCCGGCGCGCACGACCACGAGGACGGCCATCGCATCGCGATCCTCGAGGCGGAGGTTGGGCAGGAAACTCACGCGCGGCGGCGCGGCCGGTCCGGCCGGCGAAAAGCGGCGCCCGCCGAAGTTCGGCGGGTCGATCAGTGCGCGCGGGTCGGCCGCGCCGGCGCCGCCGGGTGTGCGCTGGATCATCTGCTCGACGACCTCGGCGGCGGCGGACGGCACCTGATCCTCGTCGATGTAGATGAGCGCGCGCGGGAGCGCGTGGCGGAGCTGGAGGTCGACGGGGAGGACGAGTTCGAGCATCCGGTGCAGCCGCACATAGGCGGCGGTGAGTTCGCGCGTGGTCGAGTCGCTGCACCGCGAGAGCACCTCGAAGCCGTCGAGCGCGGCGTAGCGCCACGAGGGCCCCTTGCCGATTTCCTCGACGAGAAACGGCGGGAGCGCGACGACGGTTTCCGCCGACTCGGCGGAGCGGGCGTGCGGTGTCAGCGTGAGCGACGCGAGAAACGCGAGCGCGGTAATCAACGGGCGACGGAAGCGCATGGGAGCGGAGAGGCGAAACGCGGCGGGCCCGAAAGTAGGGCAGGGTCTCTGACCCGCCCTCGGCTGTTTTCCGCGAGAAAGGGCGGGTCGGAGACCTCGCCCTACCCCGGACGGTCGCGCGCAGCCCTACGCGAGCTTCGGCACGACGAAGCCGGCGCGGTAGGGGCGCGTGAGCAGGGCGTTGGCCGCGGCGGCGTCGGGGCCGGTGAAGCGTTCGCGCGCGGCGTCGACCGCGAGCGCGGCGCCGAGCGTCGCGGGCGTTTTGCCGAGATCGATGCCGTTGGCGGCGAGGTGCTCGGCCATGCGGCCGTAGGCTTCGGCGAGCGCGGCGTGGCCCTGCAATTTTTCCTTCAACAGGCCGGGCGCGGCGGCGCGGCCGAGCTGGTGCGAGATGTTGCCGAGGTGGCAGAGCGCGCTCGAGACGTGGCCCTCGCCGATGGGGCCGAATTGGTCGGCGGTCTTCCGGCTGCGCACGCAGTCGATGAAGTTCTGCATGTGGCGGTCGCTGCCCTTGAACTCCTTCACGACGGCGCCGGATTTGTCGTAGGCCGTCGCGGCAAAATAACTCGAGGTCACGACCGAGCCGCCCTCGCACTCGATCACGTTGCCGACGGAGACGCCGCGGAATTTGTCCATCGCGCTCGCGCCCGCGTCGGCCGCCTCGACGCCGCTGGGCGCGGCGGCGGCGACCTCGGCGGGGGCGGCCTTGTTTTTGTTGCGCTTCTTGCCGCCGACTCCGGCGCTCGCGCCGCCCGTGGCGGGCAGCCCGCGCACCTCGAAGATCAGCGGCGCGGTCGCGTAATCGTGCACGACGACCTGCGTGTTGGGCGTGTCGCCGTCGTCCTCGTAGCCGAGGCGGCCGCCGAGGCTGAGCGTGTGGCGCGGCAGGCCGCGCTCGCCGAGAAACCAGCGCGCGACGTCCATCTGGTGGATGCCCTGGTTGCCGACGTCGCCGTTGCCGGTGACGTAGTCCCAATGCCAGTCGTAGTGAAACTTGCCGCGCTTCGGCGCGGCGAGCGGCGCGGGGCCGCACCACAGGTCGAGATTCACGCTGGCGGGGGGCGGCGGCGCGGCGTCGACCTTGCCGATGCTCCCGCGAAACTTGTAGCAGAAGCCGCGCGCCGCCGTGATTTTTCCGAGGTGGCCGGCCTGCGTCCACGCGACGGCCTCGCGCATCCCGCCCGAGCGGATCTGGGTGCCGGCTTGGACGATGCGGTTGTATTTCGCGGCGGCGGCGACGAGCTGGCGGCCCTCCCAGACGTTGTGCGAAACGGGTTTCTCGACGTAAACATCCTTGCCCTGTTGCACGGCCCAAATCGCGGCGAGCGAGTGCCAATGGTTCGGCGTGGCGATGGTGACGGCGTCGATGTCCGGCGCGGCGAGGAGCTCGCGGACGTCGGTGTAGGTCTTCGCGTTGGCGGCGGGGGTCGCGCCGTCCTTGGTCTTGTAAGTTCTCATGCGCTCAAGCACCGCCGAATCGGGATCGCAGATGGCGACGATGCGAACGCCGGCGACTTTCGAGAGGCTCTCGAGGTGGCTCTTGCCGCGGCCGTTGAGACCGATGACGGCGACGCGGAGGGCGGAGTTGGCGCCGGCGACCTGCGCCCATGAGCGCGCGGAAAACGCCGCGACAGCGGCGCCGGCGAGCGCGGAATTTTTCAGAAACGTGCGGCGGGAGAGGGTGGTGAGGTGGGACATGGGGAGGGGTGGAGGAGGGGGCGTGTGGGGGGAGTGAGGAGGGGAGTGAGGAGGGGAGTGAGGAGGGGAATTCGGAGGCGTTGAGTGAAAACGGGGGCGCTGAGGGACGGAGTTTTTGGAACGCTAATCTTCGCTAATCACCGCTAATCAAGACAGGGCGGCACTCGGAAAACTTGGTTTGGGATTAGCGAAGATTAGCGGTTCAGGTCTTCTGGTTTTTGTAGGACCGCCGCTTGCCGGCGTGCCGTCACGCGTTCGGGTTGGCGGTGCGATGGCTTGGGGTAGGGCAGGGTCTCTGACCCGCCCTCGTAGGGGATGCGGCGTTCGGAGGGCGGGTCAGAGACCCTGCCCTACTTTTCACTTCCCCGCCGCGTATTCCGCGAAGCGGGTGGCGAGCTTCGCGGCGGCTTCGTCGCCGGTGTGGAAGTAGAGGCGGTAGCGTTGCGTGAGCGTGCCGCCGGCGGGGATCAGGTGGTCGCCCTTGTGCGGTTCGTTCTTGAACTCCGGCTCGTAGTCGTGCCAGCCGAAGGGGTTCGCGCCGAAGAGGCCGTAGTCGCGCGCCATCCACCACGTGGGGTGCCGGAGATTTTGCGGATGATCAAAGATCGCGATGCCGTAGGTCTGGCCGTTTTTCTCGGCGTGGTAGTCGCACCAGGCGGCGCGCGTGCCCCAGGCTTTCGCGTCGCGGTCGCCCTTGGCGGTGACGATGTGGCCGTTGCCGCCGACTTGTTTTTTCACGGTCTTGCCGTCGGCGTCCTTGGTGTTGACGGAGTGCGGCATGGTCATCCACTGCGCGACGCGCGTGGCCATGGTGCCGTCCTTGTTGTCGCCCATGAGGAGGGGCTGGTCGGGCAGGGCGCGCAACGTGATCTCGAAGTCGATGAAGCGACCGTCGGGGCCGGCGGAGAAACGCAGCGTGCGCTCGTCGGTGGCGATGAGTTTGCCGGCAGGGGAGAGCCAGCGGTTCTTGGTGCGGAGGACGCCGACCTTGCCGTCGGTGGTTTCGATTTTTCCGTCGACGACGGTGTGGCCCTTGTCCTTCGGCGAACGGGCGGCGTCGCCGGTGCCCTCGTTCCAAAAATCGACGCCGTTCATCATGCTGTGCGCGAACCAGAGCGAGCGGTGCCACGGGTGATCGGTGTCGTCGCCGGTGTCCTTTTTCATCGGGAAATCGCGCGTGAGCGGCGTGCCGTCGGGCGCGAGGATCGGGTAGCAGTAGGAGCGGGAGGAGCCGTCGCCGTGGACGTAGTCGGTGAAGTGGGCGCCGTTGATTTCGACGCGGACGCGGTCGGCGAGTTTGGTCAATTTCACGGCGTCGGCCGCGCGGACGGCGGGCGCGGCGAGCGCGAGGAGGACGAGGGCGAGGCGGGGGAGCGAGCGGGGTTGCACGGCGGGCATGACGCAGGGGCGCGCGCAAAGGTTCAACCGGAAATCTTGCCTCGGCGGTGGCACCGCGCTTGCTCGGCGGCACGCATGACCCGACTCGTGTTTCTCCGGCTGATCATGATTTTTTTCGGCGCGCTCGCGTTGCCCGCGGCGGCGCCGGTGCGCCCGCTTTACGCGGTGTGCGGGGCGTATGAGCCGGAGCTGGTGGCGTTGAAAAAGGCGTTCGGCGTCGACGCCCAGGCCGGCTGGAAAAGCACGACGATCAACGGCCTCGAATTCTGGAGCGGCGCGTGCGCGGGGCGCGACGCGATCGTGTTTCGGACGGGCGTGAGCGTCGTCAACGCCGCCTACCAACTGCAGCTCGCGTTGGACAAATTTCCCATCACGCACGTGCTCTTCGCGGGCGTGGCGGGCGGGACGGACCCGGCGCTCGCCGTGGGCGACGTCGTGATCCCCGAGCGCTGGGCCTACCACAGCGAGGCGGCGTATCTGAACGAGGACGGGCGCGGCGGCTACGTGCGGCCGGACTACTTGCCGCTGGGGCGCGGGAATTTCGGGATGATGTTTCCGACGGGCGTCGGCGTCGTGCGCGCGGACGGCACGACGGAGCGACAGGAATTTTTCGCGGCGGACGCGGCGCTCCTCGCCGTCGCGCGGCGCGTGGCCGCGAAGCTGCCGCCGCAGACGCGCGGCGGACGCGCGGTGCGCGTCGAGGCGGGCGGCACGGGCGTGAGCGGGCCGGTGTTCCTGGACAACGCGCCGTATCGCGAGTGGGTGTTTCGCACGTGGCAGGCGCGGTGCGTGGACATGGAATCGACGGCGCTCGCGCACGTGGCGCAGGCCAACGCGAAACCAATCCTCATCGTGCGCGGCCTGAGCGATCTCGCGGGTGGGCAGCCGGGGAAAAATCCGATCGGGGAGAACGAGCTCTCGGTCGCCGAGCTCGCGGCGCGGGTGTTGCGCGCGGTGGTGGCGGAGTTGTGAGCGGCGGCGTAGGCGACGAGGATCCGTAGGCGGCACGGCTCGCGAAAACCGCGATGGAGCCGCGCGGCAGGAAGGTTTGGAGAATTTTCCTAACAATAAGATCTTTCTACCAAATTCTCCGGCAGATTTTGGGGAAGGAAGATTTTCGGTTCTTCGCTGATTTCACTGGGTGGTGGTTCCGTGACGAGACGCCGGCCGCGAGCGAGCAATGACCCGGGCGCACCTCATTCCTCTGCCACCCATTCCTCTGCCATGATGCCTGAGGGTCGCCGGATCGGGTGCCAGTCGTGCCGTGCAGGCAACGGAATGTTGGCAATGGAATGGGTGGCAAAAGAATGGCGACCACCGAAAACAGCGAGGAACCGGATTTTGTTGGCAGGAAGATTCTCCAAACCACGGACTCGTGGTCGTTGCCGACGAGGAGCAGGTCTTGACGCTGTCGTGACGTCGGGTGGGGAAGCATCCCGGTCTTGTTTACGGCGCGAGCCAGCCACCCGTCGCCTGGAGCGGGGTGAGTTCGCCTTTGCGTGTGACCCACACGGCGAGCGCGTGGCGCGGGACGCCGGGAATTTTCGGCGCGGTGAGCGCGAGGTCCGTGGCGGGGGCGCCGCGCACGACGGCCAGCGCGACGAAATCGTGGCGCAACGTCGCGCCGGAATTTTCGCCGCGCGTGATCTTTGAGACGATGGCGGCGCCGAGGAGCGCGGCGTGGATCTCGAAATTCTCGCCGGCGCCCCGCGCGACGGGGTCGAACGTCGCGCGGAGCACGGTGCCGTCGTAGGTGGCGGTGAGCGCACCGGCGGCGGGGTTTTTTGCGGCGGTAATTTTTGACGTGGCGGGCCGCCACTCGGCGCCGTCGCGCACGAAGCAGGGCGTGTAAACCGAGCCGGTGCCCCACGCGGCGGCGTGGTCGTATTGCCGCTGCGTGAAATCGCGCGTCGAGAAACGGTCGGGCCAGCCGAGGCGGTTCCAGTAGTCGACGTGAAACGCCACCGGCACGAACTCGCGCCACAGGCCGGGCGCGTCGCGGAGTTCGCCGAGCCATTTCTCCGCCGGTGGACACGAGCTGCAGCCCTCGCTGGTGAACAGCTCGACGAGCGCGACGCGCGCGGGGCCGCTCGTGAACTGCGCCGGCTCGGCGACAACGGGCACGGCCAGCGCGGCAAACAGCAACCAGGGTTTCATGCTCCTTTGAGTGGCGGGGCGGGGAAATATTCCACCGCCCGGCGAAGCCGTGTCCGCCTGCGGCGGAAAAGTTTCGGGTCAGAACGCCGTGAAGCACAGCGCGACGATCAGCGTCGGCAGCAGCGCGCCCGCCGCGAGCTTCAGCGGCGCGACGCCGTCCGGGAAATAGCGCGCGAGGATCGCCTGACCGACGGGGTTGGGGGCGTTGGCGATGACGGTGAGGCCGCCGCCGGTGACGGCGCCGGCGACGACGGCGAGTTTCAAGGGCTCGGTGAAGTCGGGCACGAGCGAGGCGAGGTAGGTGATCGCGGCGTTGTCGTTGAAGGCGGTGAGGAGGGTCGCGCCGGCGAAGAGCGGCAGTTCGCCCAGCCGCCCGAGGATCGGCTCGATCCACCAGGCTTGGAGGCCGCCGTGAATCACGAGGCCCGCGAGGAAAAAACCCACGAGGATCGGGCCGCGCAACTCCACCGGGCTCTGGTGGTGCGCCGTCGCCTCGCTGAACGCCAGGAAGAACAGAAAGCCACCGACGAAGAGCACCGGCTCGTGCGCCTGCCAGACGGTGAACGCCATGAAGAGCAGGTGCACCGCCGTGATCCACGCGGGCGCGGCGGGGCGCGGCGCGGCGGCCGGGCGGGCGGCGGCGCGGGCGGCGAGCGCGGCGAGTTCGCGGCGGAAAACGGCGAAGTAGATCGCGGTCGCGACCGCGATGCCGAGCGCCGCGCGCCACCCGAAATGCGTGAGCATGTAGCCGATGTCCCACCGCCACGCTTTCGCCACCATGATCACGGGCGGGGCCGCGAAATGCGTGAGCGTGCCGCCGACGGAGATGTTGACGAAAAGCAGGCCGAGCGTGGCGTAGCGCAGCCGCGCGCCGGGTTGAAACTCATAAAACTGCCGCGCGAGCAGCAGCGCCGCGATCGTCATCGCGGCGGGCTCGGTGATGAGGGAGCCGAGCAGCGGCGCGAGCAGGAGGATGGCGAGCCACCAGGCGGGGGGCGTGCCGCCGCCGAGCGCCGCCACGCGCCGCAGGCCGGCCTCGGCGAACCCGAGCACGGGGTGCGTCGCCGCGAGCGCCATGATGACGACGACGAACATCGGCTCGGTGTAGCCGACGTGTTGGCCGACGTAGCCGACGACGGCGGGCCAGCCTTTGCACCACGTGATCGCGGCGGCGAGCACGAGCACCCAGACGCCAAAGACGGCCTCGACCTCGCCGAAAAAGTGCAGCATCTGGCCGGCGAAGCTGACCTCGTCGGGATGGTTGTCGGCGTTGTGGTCGGTCGCGGGCGGGCGGTCGCGCGCGAGCCGCGCCGCGTGGCGGGCCTCGACGACGTGCGCCCAGTGGCGGATTTTCGCGGTGAGAAACGTGTGCACGATCGCGCACAGGAAAATCGCGGCGGCGACGAGGTTGAACGGTTCGGCGGCGGCGCGCGCCGCGAGCACCGACCACAACGAGGCGCCCGCGGCGTCGTGGTAGCGGTCGAGCGGGACGGGCAGGAGGCGCGCGGCCGCCGCCCCGGGCGCCGCGCCCACGGCGGCGAACAGGCCGGTGGCGAGCTGGGAAAAAAACGGAAGCGGCATGACGGCCAAGAGACGAAACGCTCGCGCCGCCGAAGGCAAACCGCGGCCACGCCATCCTCGGGAAATCGCCGCGGAGCGCTGGAGCGCCGCAGCCCCAAGCGCGAAAAGATTTCCGATGTTCGGGCTTCCCCTGCGCTGCGTGCGGGTGAACTTTGGGTGCCACGTTTCCTGCCCGCCCTTGAGTGTAGCCTTCCAGAATTCCGCCCCGCCCGTCCGCGTGCTGATCGTCGAGGACGAGCGGAAAACGCGCGACGCCCTCGCCGAGGGGTTGCGGCTCGAGCAGTGGGCGGTCGTGGCCGCGGCGACGAGCACCGAGGCGCTCGGGGAGATCGAGCGCGGGCCGTTCGATCTGGTGGTGCTCGATTGGATGCTGCCGGATCGCGACGGGCTCGAGGTGTTGGGCCACTTGCGCCGGCGGGGCGTGCAAGCGCCGGTGCTGATGTTGTCCGCCCGCGGGGGGCTCGAAGATCGGGTGTCGGGGCTCGAGAGCGGCGCCGACGACTACCTCGCGAAGCCGTTCGCGTTTGCGGAGCTGGTGGCGCGGTGCCGGGCGTTGCTGCGGCGGCCGGTGATGAGCACCGGCCGGCTGCTGCGCTGCGCGGATCTCGAGCTGGACACGCGGGCGCGTGTCGCGGTGCGCGCGGGCGAGGAGATCGCGTTGTCGCCGCGCGAGGTGGACATCCTCGAATACCTGCTCCGCTACCAGGGACAGATCGTGACGCGCGAGATGCTCGAGCGCGACGTGTGGAAACAGACCCGGCGGCTGACGTCCTTGGACAACGTGATCGACGTGCAGATGATGCGGCTGCGCCGGAAGATCGACGGCGAGCGCCCCAATCGCCTCATCGAAACCTTGCGCGGAGTCGGCTACCGCCTCGGAGGGGAGCCCGCATGAAGGCGTGGTGGCGACGCCGCACGCTGCGGTTTCGGCTGGCGGCGTGGTATGCGGTGGGCGGCGCGGTGCTGTGCGCCGGGTTCAGCGCCACGATGTATTTCTACGTGGCCGATCGGATGGCGCGGCCGCTCGATTTCCTGTTGCGCCAGGATCTCGCGGAAATCCGCGGGCGGTTGCGCGTGGGGGGCGACGGCGAGGTGCGGTGGGATGCACAGCCGTTGCCGTTGGCCGCGGTGTGGGACCGGGACGATCCGTGGTTCGAGCTGTGGGACGAACACAGCCAGTTGGTCTGCCGCCTGTGGCCGTTCGCGGAGACGCGCGTCGAACAACTGCCGGTCGCGCCGGGGCGGCTGCGCGAAACCATCTCGGTGTTCAACGTCGCGCGCGATCTGCGGCTGCGGGTGCTGTCGGTGCCGTATCCGGTGCCGGGGCGGGCGGAGCCGTGGATGATCCGCGTGTTGAGCGTGCACCAACCTAACGCGGACGCGCTCGGCGCGCTGCGCTGGATCATCGCGA
>JBEANZ010000207.1:0-8512 GCA_041165185.1 Verrucomicrobiota bacterium
GCGAGGTCCGGATTCATAGGCGTTATTTAGGCGAAGCTTTGGACGAGTGAGCGCACCACGAGGTGCCAGCCATCAACGAGGACGAACAGAAGAAGTTTCAGCGGCAGCGCGATCGTGACGGGCGGCATCATCATCATGCCGAGCGCCATCAGCACCGACGAGACCAGGAAGTCGATCACGAGGAACGGGAGGAACAGCAGGAAGCCCATTTGAAACGCGGTCTGCAGTTCGCTGATCACGAACGCCGGCATCACCACGCGCATTGGCAAATCCTTCACGGCGGTCGGCGGGAAGCCGCCGAGTTGGAGGAAATACTCGAGGTCCCGCGTGCGTGTTTGCTTCAGCATGAAGCCCTTTAGCGGCACCGCCGCCCGGTCGAACGCCTCGACCGAGGTGATCTTGCCGTCGAGGTAGGGGCGGATCGCGTCGTCGTTCACGCGGTCGACGACCGGGCCCATCAGGAAAAACGTCAGGAAGAGCGAGAGCCCGACGACGACCTGGTTGGACGGCGCGCTCGGCGTGCCAAGCGCCGTGCGCACAAACCCGAGCACGATCACGATGCGCGTGAAGCTCGTCATCAGCAGGACGATCGAGGGCGCGACGGAGAGGAGCGTCATCACGATAACGATTTGCAGCGCGACGCCGACCTCGCCGGTTTGGCCCTGCCCTTCGAGGCCGATGTTGAGGCGGAACGGCGTGGCCTTGCCCGACGATGCCGATGACGGCGGCGGCGTCGCGCCGGCGGAGGGTTGTGCGGGCGGCGCGACCTGGGCGTGCGCGGTTGGGACGAGGAACACGATCGCGAGGACGAGCAGCGCGAGCTTGAGCGCGACTACCCACGCGCTGCGCCGCAGCCGGCCCGGCCCGGCGTTCCCCGCGTTGACGGCGGTGGTCATGACGGCGGCTCCTCGTCGTGGAGCACGGCGAGTCGGTCGATGCGACCGGGACACACGCCGAGGAGGAATTTTTTCTCCTCGTAGGTCGCCACGACGAGGAACTGACGGTTGCCGAGCGAACGCGTCTCGCGGATCTCGAGTCCGCGTCCGTCGGGCGCGTGCGCCGCCGCGCGGCGGCCGCGAAGCACCAGCCAGCCGCCGGCTGCGGCGAGGATGAGGCCGACCACGAGTGTGACGTTGCCGAGGCTGCCGCCGGACGGCGCGCTCGCGCCGGAAGCGGAGCCGGCGGGATAGAGGATCTTGTTGTCATCGGCGCCGGGTGCTCCGGAAACGAAAACCAACGCGAACGTGGCACACGCCAGGAGTCGCCGCGCACGCGTGGAGAATGCCGCGCGCCGTCGACGCGCGTCGTGAATGGAGTCGGCGCTCGTTTGCCGGATCATGGCTTCGCGCTGCCGACAAGCTCGGTGATCTTTATGCCGAAGTTGTCCTCGACGACGACGACCTCGCCGTAGGCGACGAGCTTGTCGTTGACGAAGAGGCCGACGGGATCGCTGGCGTGTTGGAGGAGTTGCACGATGGAGCCGGGTGCGAGTTCGAGCACGTCGCGCATGGGGAGCTGCACCGAGCCGAGCTGGACGGTGACCTTCACTTTTACGTCGAGCACGATATCAAGGGACTTTTCGTCGGTCAGGTGGGACATGGAGGGAATCTTCGGCGGGGAGCTTGCGGGTGAGCTGGACGGCGACGTGGTCGGTCTCGAGCCCGACGGTGCCGATGAACTTGGGCAGCCCGTTGAGCAGCACGCGCGTCTCGTGGCACGTGGCGGCGGGCAACTCGATCACGTCGCCGACGCGCAGGCTGGAGATCTCGCGCACGGAGATCTCGACGGCCTGCCATTCGGCGCGGACGGGGACTGTGATGCGGTCGTAGGCGGCCTGCCACTCGGCGCGACGCGCGGTGGGGGCGACGACGCTGTCCTTCTGGCGACGCGCCTGCATTTTTTTCACCACCGGCTCGATCGTGTAGTAGGGCACGCCGATCTGGATCGGCTCGGAGCAGTCGCCGAAGGTGCATTCGAGGGTGAGGGCGAGGATGATGGCGTCCTTGGGCGAGGTCTGGAGGAAGCGGCCGTTGTTTTCGTGGCCGACGAGGAGCGGGCGGAGTTCCTGTTCGGTTTTCCACTGCGCGCACCACTCCTCGAGGAGCAGGAGGATGACCTCCTCGATGAGGGAAACTTCGATCTCGGTGAGGTAGCGGTCGGTCTTCACCGAGTGGCCGCGCCCGCCGAGGAGCCGGTCGGCGATGGTGAGTGCGAGGCGCGGGCTGACGTCGAGGACGCCGACGCCGACGAGCGGCTCGATCTTGAAGAGCGCGAGGTGCGCCGGGTTGGGCAGGGTCTCGCAGAACTTCGCGTAGGCGAGCGTGGTGAGTTTCGACATCTTGAGGCCGAACTCCATGCGCAGGTAGAGCGAGAGCCGCGCGCTGAGGTAACGGATGAAGTCCTCGTGCATGAGCCGGAGGCGCCGCAGCTCGCCTTCGGAGAGGAAGGCGGGGTTGCGGAAATCATACGGCTCGATTTTCGCGGGGCCGGTCGCCGTGCGCGTGCCGCCCAACACGGGCGGTGGCGCGGGCGGCGCTTCCGCCGTCTGCGCGATGAGCCGATCGATCTCGGATTGGTCGAGGAAGTCGGTCGCGGGCGCGGGAGAGTCGTCGGCCATGGGCGGGAACGGACGGACGCGGCTACTGAATCACGAAGTCGGAAAAATAGACCTGGTCGGCGACCTTGCGGCCGAGGGCCTGGTTGTAGGAGGCGACGAGCTTTTCGCGGATGATGTTGCGCGCGCCCGGCTCCTCGAGATCGGCGAGCGAGAGGGAGGAGAGGACGTTGAGGGTGACGTCGGTGAGGCGCGGCTTTGCGCCTTCGAAGGCCGACTTGATGTCGGCGTCCTTCGCGGCGGTGACGAGGAACGAGGTCTTCAGGTAGCGCGTGCCCATCGTGCCGGCGAGGTTGACGACGACGTTTTGAAACTCGTAGGTGCCGGGGCCGCCGCCGCCTTCCTTGCCGGCTTTGCCCTCCTTGGCGGGTTTGGCCCCGTGGCCGCCGCTCGCGGCGGCCGGGGCGTGCGATGCCGGCGGATGGTCGGCGGCGTGTTCGGCCGCGTGTTCGCCGCCGGACGCGGCCCCGATTTTTTTCTGGAGCCGGGGAAGCACGACAAACTCAACCGTCGCCCACGTGGCCACCGGTGCGAGCAACACGGCCGCGACGACCGGGAGCCAGGCGGCCGCGCCGGCGGGCGCGGCGGCGGCGGCGTGTTCGGACTTGGGCGCGGCGGGAGCGGCGTCGGATTTGGAGGCGGACATGGTGGAGTGGAGGAGCGGGAAAAGGATTTGGTTGAGGCGGAAACCCCGCGGTGGAAGCGAGGAGCGAACCGAGAAAACAGGGGGACCTCGCCGGGGTTTGCCGGCCCTCAACCAAAAGGGGCTTAGCGTTGCTTGAGGTTCACGATGTCCTCGAGCACGCTGTCCGAAATCGTCATCAGCCGGGAGCCCGCCTGGAAACTCCGCTGCGTGGTGATGAGATCGGCGAACTGTTCGGTGAGGTCGACGTTGGAGAGCTCGAGCGTGCCGGACTGGATGGAGCCGAGGCCGTTGGCGCCGGGGGCGTTGGCCGTGACCGAGAGCGCCACGGCGCTCCCCGCGCCGCCGCTCGCCGCGCCGACCGGGCCGGCGGCGGCCATGCCGGTGTAGAGGTTGCCGCCCGCGCGCACGAGCGCGCCGGGGTCGTTGAAATTTTGGAGCAACACCTGGTTGGTCGTCGTCGAGGTGCCGTTCGAGTAGAACTCGATCACGTTGCCTAGCTTGTCGATCGAGACGGATTGGAGCGACGCGCCGGACGGGGGTGTGGCGAGCTTGATGTCGCCCACGCTGCCGAGGCCCGCGCCCGCCGCGCCCTGCACGCGGAGGCCCTGAGAGTTGACGAGGAAGCCCTTGTCGTCCCACCGAAAATCGCCGGAGCGCGTCGCGTAAACGGAACCATCGACGGAGTTTTTTACCGTGAAAAATCCGGCGCCGGAAATCCCGAGGTCCGTCGTGGCGCCGGTGCTGGCGAGCGTGCCCTGGCCGAAGTTACCGCTGATGCCCGCGAGCGTGACGCCGGTGCCGACGCTCATGGCCGGGATGTTGCCCGCGGTCGCCCCGGACGGCGACGAACGCTGGAGGACGTTGCTGAAACTGTCCGCGTATTTCGCGTGGGAGGACTTGTAGCCGGTGGTGTTCACATTGGCGATGTTGTCGCCGATGACTTCCAAGCCTTTCATAAACGTGCGCAGCGCGCTGACGCCGCTGCCCATGGTGCCGATGAGTGACATGATGTGGAGGTGCTGGATCTGGGTTTAGGCGCCGACGGAGGGAACCGCCGGTGGAGCGCCGACAAGGCCGGGCTCCACGCGGAGCACGGCGGAAAGGGGATAACTCGCGCCACCGACCACGAGGCGCGGCTCGGGCCCGCTCACATCGATCGCGGCGACGGCGCCGGCGGCGGTGCGGCCCTCGCCGGCGTCAACGGTGACGCTGTGGCCGAGGTAGGAATTCGCCGTGGCGCGCAACTGGTCGGCGCGCAGCGCGGTGATCGTTTGCGCCATCGCGCTCGACTGCTCGAGCGAGGAGAACTGCGCCATCTGCGCGATGAACGCCGTGTCCTCCATCGGCTTCATCGGATCCTGCGTCTGGAACTGCGTGGCGAGCAGCTTCAGGAAATCATTTTGCCCGAGCACCTTTTGCGGCAGGCGCGAGACGGCGGCGCCGGCGGCGGAGGCTACGGTGTTGGCGGAAGTGGAAACAGGAGCGACAGCGGGCATGGGATCAGGCGATGGTTTGCAAACGTCGGGAGGAGGTCGGCGAGGTTGCGAGCGCGGCGAACGTCCCCGCGCCGGCGGGCGGCGCCGCGCGGAGCGCACGGATCGAGTCGACGGCAAATGGGGCGGTCGCGCGGCGGTCGCGCGCATCGCGCTGGCGCGAGCCACCGTCGCCGGTGGCGGCGTCCTGGAAACTTGAAACAAAAACCGGCGGGGCAACGCGCACGGTCCGCGCGGAAGTCTCCGGACCGGCCGCCTGCCACTCCTGCGCGAGCGCGGCGCGCAGTTCGGCCGAGTCCGTGCGAAACGTCGTGTTCACCTGTTCGGCGCGCAGCTCCACGCGCACGTCGAGGTCCGCGCCGCCCACGGAAAACCGGAGCGTCACCGCATGCCGATCTCCGGTCGCGAAGCGATCGGCGGCGGTCAGCACCGCCTCGACGGCGCGATGCGCGGCGACCGGCGCGGGTGGAAGGCTCGCCGCCGCGTGCGTGTCGATCACACCGTCCGCGAAGGGCACCGGTGTCGGCAACGCACTCGCGGCGACAGGAGCGGGACGGTGGTCGAAATGGAACGCGGGCATGGGCGGCGTCGGTTTTGCAAGGCCGATGCCAAGGTCCGAATCGTCAGCCGTAACACGCTCGCGCACCGGGCTTAGAAATGTTTTTGCGCGCGGGGAGGGGGCGGATTTTTCGGCGGGGATTTTTTCGGCAACGCACGCGGCATTTTTTTCCTCTCCGATTTCCGCGGGGATCGCGACGCGTCCGACTCGCGGCGAAACCGCATGAAACGCGTCGACACGCGTCGGCATCGCAACGAGCCGATCAATCGCGGGGAACTCGACCTTCGGTTCGTCGAGGGCGAGCGTCGCGGGCGCGAACGAGGTCGTCGTGTCCCGATTGATTGGAGGAAGTGTCGGAGTCCCCTGCGTCACTTCGGCGCCGGGGAAACGTTCCGCGTGAGACGACGAGCCGTCGCCGTGCGAAGTAGTCGCGGGCCGTTCATCGACGGAGCCTAGGGCGCGGAATGCCTCGGGCGCCGTGAACGGCTGCGCCGGAAAAACGGTCGTTGCGGATTTCGCGGCGGAGTCCTCCCGCGACAGCGGCGGCGAGCGGGTGACGGCAGCGGCGATTTTGCCGCGGATTAGCGGAGACGCGACGCCGTCGCCGGGAGAATCGAGCGGAGCGCTGGCGGGCGATTGAGACGGCAGTGGGGTGAACAATTGCGGGGAAAAGTCGCCCGGAGCCGGGGCGTCGGGCGCTCGTGGCGCGACGGTATTTCGGAAATCGTCATCGGCGTCGTTTGGCGCGACTCGCTCGGGCGGCTCGGGCAGGACTGGTGAACGAGGGGCGCGTCTTCCGGTGGGCGATGGCGACACCGATTCCGTTTCAATGGCGAGCGTCGTCGCGTCGGGCACTCCGAGACCCGGGGCCGCCGCGAAGCAACTGTCGCGAAAGCTCGCGGGCTCTCTCGTCGTCGCCAAAGGGGTCCGCGCGGTCGGGGCGGTCGCTTCTTCCGGCGGTCCGTCGGGTTCCGCCAGGTCGACCGCGCGTTCCGCGCCGTCGGGTTCAAGCGAGGTCGCCGACGCGCCAAACCACATGCCGGCGAACGGCTCGGGAATCGGTGCGGCGATGATGGGCGCAGGCGGCAGGAACTCCGCAAACGGGATGCCCAGGGCGACGGCGGCAACCTCGCTCCGCGAGATCTCCGCTCCGGGCGGGAGACGGGGCGGGGAGGGCGGTGAAATGGGGACGGAGAGCTGCATGGGCGCGATCCGTCCGTGGGCGCATCCTCCGCCGATCCGTGGCGGAGTGGTTTCTTGATGGCTAGGTCGGGCTGGCGGGTTTGGCGGACTTCATGAGGCGAAGTTTCTCGGAGAGCAGCGCGGCGCGCCGGGCGAGCGCGCCGTCGGGGCCGCCGGTCTTCGTCATCTCCTCGAAGATCGGGCCGACGACTTCGACTTTCATCAGGGAAAGGATTTTCACGGCCATGGTGTCGTCGAGTTCGCGGAAAATCGCGACGGCCGCCTTGGGCGAGAGGCTTGAGTAGGTCTGCGAAAGGGTGCGGATGTTCTTCGCCTCGTCCGCGGTGATCTCGATCACCTTCTCGCCGATTTCGCGCCGGAGTCGCTCGATGTCGGCGCGGACCTTCCCCAGCTCCTTCTCCTCGTTGGTGACCGCCGCGGCGCGGGCGTCTAGCGCTTCGGCCTGTTTGCGGAGCTTGGCGCGCTCGTCCTTCAGTTCGTTGGCGAGGTTCTCGATATCGATCGTCCAGAAATCCCAACCGCGCGCGCGGAGTTCCTGCGTGACGTTTTTCTTGTCGGCGGCGGGCGTGGAGGCCTTTTCCAACAGCGGCCCGAGGCTGCGGAGACTCAGGTAGGCGCCGGTGCCGACGCTGAGGAGCAGCGCGAGCGCGGCGGCGACGAAGGGGCTTTGCAGTTTGGCCATCATGGGGAGGAAGCCGGTTGAGGTTCGCGGCCTGGGCCGAGGATGGCGGCGGCGAGGGCTTGGCCGCGGCGGCGCGTCGCAAACTCGTCGAACTCGGCTTGCTCCTCGCGTTGGGTTGCCAGCCAGTGCGCGCGACGGGCGCGGGTCTCGAGGCGGTTCACGACCTCGACCTTGCGGTGCGCCTCGAGATAGTCGGCGCGCCGGTGCTGCATCGTCTCGCGCGCGACGATCACGGCGCGCTCGGCGGCGAGTTCGGCGGCGGCCTCTCGACGATAGCCGTGGAGACTGTGTGCCTCGCCGGCGGCGTCGAAACGCTCGCGCCGGCCCGCGCACAACGCGGTGGCAAGCCGGGCCGCCCGCTCCCGCGCGGCCGCAAGGTTTTCCTCGGCCAACACGTAGGCGTGGACGGCGGCGGCGAAGGCTTCGCGGGCGCGGGTCTCGTGGTGGGCGCGCAAGACCGCGACCGGGCGGAGGGGAAAGCGGAAGCGTTTCATACGAGAAGTTTTTGGAGTTGAGCGAAGGTCTGCCCGCGCGGCGTGTGCTCGAGCACGCCCTGCCGCAGGAACGCCCGCAGCGGCTCGTGCAACGCGATCGCCTGGTCGAGCGCGGGGTTGGCGCCCTTCTGGTGCGCGCCGATCGCGATGAGGTCTTCGTTTTTCCGGTAGAGCGCGAGGTGCTCGCGCGCGCGGCCCGCGAGGGCGATCTCGGCGGGCGTGCACACGTCGCGCGTGAGCCGCGAGACGCTCTCGAGCACGTCGATGGCGGGGTAGTGGTTGAAGTGCGCGAGCGCGCGCGAGAGCACGATATGGCCGTCGAGGATGCCGCGCACGGCGTCGGCGACGGGCTCGTTCATGTCGTCGCCCTCGACGAGCACGGTGTAGAGCGCGGTGATGGCCCCCTCCTCCCCTGCCCCGGAGCGCTCCAAGAGCCGCGGCAGCATCGCAAACACCGACGGCGTGTAGCCGCGCGTCGCCGGCGGCTCGCCGATCGCGAGGCCGATCTCGCGCTGGGCCATCGCAAAGCGCGTGACCGAATCCAGCATGAACAAAACGTTTTTCCCCGCATCGCGCCACGCCTCGGCGATCGCGGTGGCGGTGAATGCGGCACGGAGGCGCAGCGGCGCCGGCGTGTCGGAAGTCGCGACGACCACGACCGCGCGCTTCATCCCCTCGGGCCCGAGGTCCTTCTCAATGAACTCGCGGACTTCGCGACCGCGCTCGCCCACGAGTGCGATGACGACCACGTCCGCCTCTGAGGCACGGGCGACCATGCCCATGAGGGTGGACTTGCCGACGCCGGAGCCGGCGAAGAGACC
>JBEANZ010000208.1:0-2635 GCA_041165185.1 Verrucomicrobiota bacterium
CCGTCACGGGGATCATGTTTCGGCGGGTGGTGGTCTGGGTTCGTGGCGGAGTGGGTGTGCTGAGCGGCCGACTTTTCGTTTGTTTTCAAAAGAGCCCGGCACGATAGTCCGCGCCATGTTGGCGAAAAATTCCCCTGCGGCATTTGCGCGGTTGTTCGATGAAGTCGGCACCGTCGATGCCGTCGGCATCGAGGAGCGTGTCGCGAAATACGGCACGCGCTCGATCAAGAAAGCCTCGAAGGTGAAGGGTTTGAAACTCGCCGTCTCGATGGTCGATCTCACGACGCTCGAAGGGAAGGACACGCCGGGCAAAGTCGCCTCGCTCTGCCAGAAGGCGCTCGCGCCGCACGATGCCGACCTTGGCGCGCCGCAGGTCGCGGCGGTGTGCGTCTACCCCTCGATGGTGCGGCATGCGCGCAAAGCGCTTGGCAGCGACACCGCGGTGCGCATCGCGTCGGTCGCGACGGCGTTTCCCAGCGGGCAGGCGCCGCTGCGCACCCGTCTCGCCGAGGTGAAGGCCGCCGTGGCCGACGGCGCCGACGAAATCGACATGGTGATCAACCGCGGGGCTTTTCTCGCAGGCGAGTTCGGCGAGATGCAGGATGAAATTTCCGCCGTCGTCGAAGCGTGCGGCGACGCCGCGCTCAAGGTGATCCTCGAGGTGAGTGAGCTCGAAACCTACGACAACATCCGCGCCGCCTCCTTCCTCGCGATGCGCGCGATCCGCGAGGGAGACTTCATCAAGACGAGCACGGGCAAGACCTCGCTCAACGCCACGCTTGGCAACAATCAGGTGATGCTCGAGGCCATCCGCGATTACTATTTGGACACCGGCATCGCCATCGGGATGAAGCCCGCCGGCGGCATCCGCACCGCGAAGCAGTCGCTCACGTTTCTCGTCGCCGTGAAGGAGACGCTCGGCGACGCGTGGCTCACCAACGAGCGCTACCGCTTCGGCGCGAGTTCGCTGCTCAACGATCTGCTCCGCCAGCTCGAAAAGGAAAAGACCGGCGCCTACCAAGCGCCGTATTATTTCAGCGAAGCGGCGGAGAGTTATTAACCAGAGAAATTTTCACCACAAAGACACCAAGGCCACGAAGAGGACGGCTGAGCTTTGTGCTCTTCGTGTCTTTGTGGTGATACCCACCGACCATGCCCACTTTAGCCCCTGAAAAAAAATCCACCCGCGCCGGCCGCCCTGCACCCGAGCTGATCTTCGGCGACCTCTGGGAATTCGATCCCGCGCCCGAGACGGCCGACCCGAAGCTCAAGCCGCGCTACGATCTGTTCATCGGCGGCGAGTTCGTCGCGCCGAAGGCGGGGAAGTATTTCGACTCCATCAACCCGGCCAATGAGCAGAAACTCGCCGAGATCGCGCTCGCGGGGCGCGACGATGTCGACGCCGCCTACGCGGCGGCACAGCGCGCCTTCGACACCACGTGGGGCAAGATGCCGGGCCGTGAGCGCGCCAAATACCTCTTCCGCATCGCGAGGCTGCTGCAGGACCGAGCGCGCGAATTCGCCGTCGCGGAGACACTCGACGGCGGCAAACCGATCAAGGAGTCGCGGGACTTCGATGTGCCGATGGCCGCCGCGCATTTTTTCTACCACGCCGGCTGGGCGGACAAACTCGACTACGTCGCGCCGGGCCGTCGCGTTGCGCCGCTCGGCGTCGTCGGGCAGGTGATCCCGTGGAATTTCCCGCTGCTGATGCTCGCGTGGAAAATCGCGCCCGCGCTCGCGATGGGTAACACCGTCGTCCTCAAGCCCGCCGAGACCACGAGCATCACGTGCCTCAAGCTCGCGGAGATTTTGCAGGACGCCGGGCTGCCGCCGGGCACGGTGAATTTCGTGACCGGCGCAGGCGAGACCGGCGCGGCCGTGATGAACCACCCGACGCCCGCGAAGATCGCGTTCACCGGCTCCACCGAGGTCGGCAAGATCATCATGCGCTCGCTCGCCGGCACCGAGAAGAAGATGACCCTCGAGCTCGGCGGCAAGGCGGCGAACATCGTGTTCGACGACGCGCCCATCGATCAGGCGGTCGAGGGCATCGTGAACGGAATCTTCTTCAACCAAGGTCACGTATGCTGCGCGGGTTCGCGTCTGCTCGTGCACGAGCCCGTCGCTGAGCAGGTGATCGCGAAACTGAAGCGCCGCATCACGGTGCTGCGCGTCGGCGATCCGATCGACAAGAACACGGACATCGGCGCAATCAATTCTAAGGAGCAGCTCGGCAGAATCGCGGCGCTTGTAGCGAGCGGCGTGAAGGAAGGCGCGGAGATGTTTCAACCCGCGTGCCGGCTGCCGGCGAAGGGGTTTTATTTCCGCCCGACGATCTTCAGCGGCGTGAGCATGAGCCACCGCATCGCGCGCGAGGAAATCTTCGGCCCTGTGCTGAGCATCCTCACCTTCCGCACTGTCGACGAGGCGATTGAGAAGGCGAACAACACCGCCTACGGCCTCAGCGCCGGGGTGTGGACCGACAAGGGTTCGCGCATCCTCAAGATGTCCACCGAGCTGAAAGCCGGCGTCGTGTGGGCCAACACCTACAACAAGTTTGATCCCACGAGTCCATTCGGCGGCTACAAGGAGAGCGGCTTCGGTCGGGAAGGCGGCAGGCAGGGGCTGCTGG
>JBEANZ010000209.1:0-3181 GCA_041165185.1 Verrucomicrobiota bacterium
GCGGGGTTTGCGCGAGGAGCGTAGTGGCGGAGCAGAGGGCGAGGAGCGCGGCGCGGAGGGTGGGCATGGGGTGGGGGAGGAGGGCGAGGTGCGAGGGCGGAGGGAAATTCGCCAACGCAAATCACAAACGCCGAGCGAACGACATGGGGCACGAAAGGCGCGGAGTTCTGACACGGTTGGCGCGGGGCAAACAAACTGTTTCGCGGTGTGGGGCGAACGAGACGTGCAGCAGGAAGTGAGGCCGTCGGCCTGAGTGGCATGGGCGTCGCGTCCATGAGTGCGGAAATGAGCGGGCCTGCGGCTCCGCTCGTCCACGGGTGGGACGCCCGTGCCACTCAGACCGCGATCCGACTGGGCTCACTGACTGTTGCACCCGTTGGCGAGAACACGGGGACGAAGGGAAATCACGGTCCGGGGGCGAAGCCGTCTTCGGTGCCCGGTTGGATGTGGTAGTGGCCGGTGCGTTGGGTGCCGGTGCGGTAGTTGAAGAGCTCGATCACGCGGGTGAGTTCGAGGAGGTTGAGCTTTCCGTCGCGGTCGGAGTCGGCGCTGTGGTAGCGCGTCAGCGTCGCCGCGGCGTTGAGGGTGCGCGTGGAGTCGATGGCAAACCCGTCTTCCGTGATGGTCGTGGCGGGCGCGTAGCAGCCGGTGCGTTGGGTGCCGTTGCGGGTGTTGAAGAGTTCGATGACGCGGGTGAGTTCGAGGAGGCTGAGTTTGTTGTCGGCGTTGGTGTCGGCGCTGTGGCTCACGACCTGCGGGATGACGAGGGGGTTGGGCGTCGGGACCGTTTGGGTGAGGGCGCCGTTGGTGCGGACGAGCGCGAGGGCGGTGAGCTGGCGATCGCCGGTGGTGCCGGCGGGGACGTTGAGGGTGTAGGTGAAGGTCACGGGGCTGGGCGGCGGAGTCGACCAGGCCCAGTCGAGCGTGACGGTCGCACCGGCGGTGGGTTTGACGTCGCCGACGGTGCCGGCGTCCGAGGCGAAGCTCCAGCCGGCCGGGAGGTCGACGTGCCAGCCGAGGCTCGTGGGGGAGCCGGTGTAGGTGAAGGTGTTGGTGAGCGTGAGGGTGGCGCCGGCGACGTAGCCGGGGCCGTTGTAGCCGTGGCTGGCGGTCGAGCCGGAGGCGCCGCTTTGGACGGTGAGCGTGGCCGGGAGACTCGTCGCGGCGCCGAGGGCGTTCGATACGAGGACGGTGTAGTTGCCGCCGGCGGCGGACGGAACGGCGCCGAGGGCAAGGGTGGAACTGGTCGCGCCGGCAAGCGGCACGCCTTCCTTGCGCCATTGATAGATGAGCGGGCCGGTGCCACTGGCGAGCACGGTGAGGGCGACGTTGTCGCCGACGTTGGCGAGCGTGCTGAGCGGGGCGGACACGACGACGGGCGCGAAAGTGACGGGGCGGGTGGCGTCGAGGTCGTGGAGTTCGAGGAGGACGAGGCCGCCGGCCCCATCGGCGGAGCCGAGCTGCACGGTGGCGGAGCCGGCGTGGAGGTTGCCGGTTAACACGAGCGCGGCGTCGCGGCTGCCGGCGGGGAGCGCGAAGGTCGCGACGCGGTTGGTGGCCGTGGTGACGGCGGTGCCGTCGGCGGGCACGGCGTCCCAATCGTCGTTGTTGCCGACGAGGGTGCCTTCGCGCACGACGAGCATCGACGGGTTGGGCAGGAAGCCGGGCGCGGCGAGCGTCGGACCGAGGGCGCGGACGAGGTAGCTGCGGTTGCCGCGGCCGTTGGAGCCGAGGCCGCCGATCACGACGCCGGCGCCGGGGGACATTTTGCCGCGGACCGCGAGGTAGGGCAGCGTGCTCATCGGCCCCGTCGCGAGATCGGCGTCGAAGAGCTCGAGGTAGCCGGTGCCGCCGGGACCGCTGGCGGGTTTGGCGCGGGCGAAATAGGTGCCGGGCGCGAGCGTGGCGACGAGCGCGCTGTCGTGGCTGCCGACGGCGAGCGCAAACGCCCCGACGGCGGCACTGGTGGCGGTGATGGCGGCGGTGTCGGCGCCGAGGCTCCAGTCGTTGTTAGACGCGAGCAGGGTTCCGGTGGAGTCGAAGAGCTCGAGTTGTGGGTCGGGCAGGCCGGTGAGGCCGAAGGGCGCGAGACCGGGGCCGACGGCGCGCAGGAGAACTTTTTTCGCGAGCGAGCCTTCAATCGTGAACGCGCCGACCGCGCCCTCGGCGTCGAGGACGAGGCGCGCGGAGTAGGCGACGACGCGGGGCACGACGTTGACGCGGACGGCGGTGGTGGCGGTGCTACCGGCGCCGTTGGTGGCGACGACGACGTAGAGGCCGGCATCGGCGGTCTGGGCGTTGAGAATGGCGAGGGTGGGGTTGGTCGCGCCGGGGAGGTTCGTGCCGTCCTTGCGCCACTGATAAGTGAGGGGGAGGGAGCCGATGGCAGCGGCGGAGAGCGTGGTGCTACCACCGACCGCGAGGGTCGCGCCGACGGGCACGAGGGTAAACGCGGGCGCGGCGTCGGTGACGGTGAGGGTGCCGACGTTGCTTGTCGCGCTGCCGAGGGAGCTGGTGGCGACGACATCGTAGGGACCGGCGTCGCCGAGTTGGACGGCGGCAAACGTGAGCGAGGAGAGGGTGGCGCCGGTGATGTTGGCGCTGTTTTTCCGCCACTGGTAGGTAATGCCGGCGGAGCCGCCGGCGACTGAAGCGAGCGTGACGGATGCGCCGACGAAGCGGGAGGCATCCGCCGGATGGACGGAAAACGCGACGGCCGGATTGATGACGAGGACGGCGGGATTGCTGGTGACGGAGCCGCCGGGATTGGTGACGACGACGTCGAAGGTGGCGCCGCTGGACGCGTTCACAAAGCCGAGGACGTAGCCGCTGTTGGTCGCGCCGGTGATCGGGGTGGTGTTCTTGCGCCACTGATAGGTCGGAGCGGGGGTGCCGGTGGCGACGACGGAGAAGGCGGCGACCTCGCCGAGATTGCGCGCGCCGCCGAGAGGCTGGGTGGTGATGGTGGGCGGGGTGGGGGCGGTGACGGTGAGCGTGGACGTGTTGGAGGTGACGGAGCTGACGATGTTGGTCGCGGTGACGTCGTAGGTGCCGGCGTCGCCGAGTTGCGCGGGGGTGAATGACAAGGTGGCGTTGGTCGCGCCGGGGATGGGCGTGGTGCCTTTGCGCCATTGTAACGCGGGGGTTGGAATGCCACCGACCGAAACGGTGAACGCTGCGT
>JBEANZ010000210.1:0-5545 GCA_041165185.1 Verrucomicrobiota bacterium
CTCACGATCGTCGCCGACTGGAAAGGCCGCGGCGGCATCACCTCGCGCGTGACGTGCGCGTGGTCCCGGAAAAAACGGCGCTGATTCGCGGGTCTCGGATCGTGGCGGTGCCCGCGGCTTCGGCCTGCTTCCCCGTCACCTTCACGAAGCGCACCGCCGCCTGCGTCCGCGAGCGCACGCGCCATTTGTCGTAGATCGCGGTGAGGTGGTTTTTCACGGTGGAGCGGGTGACGCCGAGCTTGGTGCAGATTTCCTTGTCGGCGTCGCCCTCGGCCACGAGCGCGAGCACTTCGCGTTCGCGTTGGGTCAGCTGCGCGAGGTCGTTGCCGGCGGCGCCCGCGGGGGTGGCGGGCCCGGCCGGCTCGCGCAACAGCGTCAACACGCGCCGCGCGATACTCGGCGACATCGGCGCGCCGCCGGTCAGCGCATCGTCGAGGGCCTCCACGATCGCGTCGGAACCGGCGCCCTTAAGCAGGTAGCCCGCTGCGCCGGCGCGAATCGACTCGAGGAGCGGTTCGTCGGCGTCGTGGCCGGTGAGCATCACGATTTTTATGCTTGGTCGCGCGGCGAGCAGTTGCTTGACCGCCGCGGGCCCGGCCAGACCCGGCAGCGCGACGTCCAGGAGCAACACCGCGGCCACCATCCTGGCGGGCCAATTCGCCGCTGCCTCGATTGAGCCGGCTTCCGCCACGAGTGTGAAGCGGCCGCTGGCCTGCAGCAGCGTCGCCACATAGGCGCGATACGGCGAATCGTCGTCGATCAGGGCTACTGGCGTCGGAGGTTTCGGTTTCATCGGAAAGGCGGCGCGCTGGTCGATGGTTAACGTGCCACGCTCAGGGTTTTTGCCGGCGCCAGCGGCAGCTCCACCCAAAAGCGCGCGCCGGCGCCGCCGGCGTGGGCAGGGCTCTCGCAGCCTACTTGGCCGCCGAGGGCTTCGACGAGGCGCTTGGCCACGGCGAGTCCGAGCCCGCTGCTGGCTTCGCCGCCGGTGGGCCGATGCCCGAGGCGGCCGAATTTCCGAAAAAGTTTTCCCTGCTCCTCCTCGGTGATCCCCGGGCCCTCATCCGTTACGAGCAATCGCGCCACGCCGCCTCCGCCCTCCGTTCCGGCCACGAGCAGCTCGATCCTTGCGGTCGCGCCCTTGGCCGAAAATTTCAGCGCGTTCGTCACAAAGTTGTCCGCCACCTGCGCCACCATGCCCGCGTCCGCCGTCACCCACACTTTGCCCGCCGGCGCATCGACCTCGAGCCGCTGCCCTTTCCTCGCCGCCGCCGCCGCGTGCCGCGCCCCTGCCGCCTGCGCGGCCGCGCCCAAATCCAACCGCTCCCATCGCACCGGCACGGTCCCGCTCTCCAAGGCGTGCGCCCCGAGGTAGTCGTTGACCAAGGAGTGCATCCGTTGCGCTTCCCCGAGCGCCTGCCGCACCGCCTCCGCGCGCTTTTCCTCGGTCGCGATTTTTCCGTCGCGCACGAGCTCGAGCAGCCCGCGCACGATCCCCAGCGGCGCGCGCAGATCGTGCGCGGCGACGGCCATGAATTCGTTTTTCTCCGCGTTCAACCGCGCCAGCTCGCCGTTGGTTTTCTCAAGCTCCGCGTTCAGCGCCCGCCCGGATTCGCGCTGCACAAAAATCGTCCGCTCCGCGCGTTCGCGCCACGCCGCCAGCAGGAGGGTCGCCGCCGACGCAAAGCCCAGATTCGTCACGAGCGACCAAAATTCCCGCGCGTGGCTGCCCGGCATCGCCATCGCCAAGAAGCCCAACGATCCCGCCGCGCTCCCCACCGATAGTAGCGCCTGCCATCGCACGCGGAGCGGTAACGTGAAGGTCGAGAGCACGAGCACTTCAATGAAATCGATGGTGATCGCGCTCACGGGCGCATTCGCCCCGGGGGGCGCTCGCAGCAGCCACAGCCAGTTCATCGCCACCAACCCCCACATCGCGACGAGCGTCGCCCCCGCATACACCCACTCCGCACGCCGGTTATGCCCCGGCAACATCGTCGAAGCCAACGCCAGCAGCCACGCGGGCGCCGCGACGAAAAAACGGTAGTGCAACTGGTCCGCCAACTGCCAGCGCTGCCCCGGCGGAAAAACCAACGCCATCCGAAACCCGACAATCGTCACAAACGCGATCGCCAGCACGAGCATGATGCGCACCCGCATCCGGGCATCGCGCTGCCGCTCCTCGTGAAACTGTTGTTCCATTCCGGGATCGGCAAACCGCAGCCGCCGCGCCTGTTTGAGAAGATCGTCGAGTGGGATCACGTGCCGCCCGACACTGCAAAGAACTTCCCCCCGGGAAAGCGGCGAATGCTCCGTAGGACATTTGTCCCACCCCAAATGGGTCTTTGCACCGCACCTCCGCGCCCGCCTCCCTCCCGCCGCCTCCGCTCTCGGCCTTTCCTTTTCGCTCACCCGTTCTCCCACCCACCATCATGCCTTCCCGCCGCTTCCTCGTCGCCAGCCTCGCCCTCGCCACCGCTGTCGGCGTGGCTTCGCTCCGCGCGCAAACCGCCACGATCGGCTACAGCCCGGTCGCCAACCCGCTCTCCCCGACCGTCCTGAGTTTCACCGGCGCGAGCTTGAACGCCAACACCGCCTTCATCGTCCCTTTTCAAATCAACACGCTCGGCGACTACTCGCTCTCCTCCGTCTCCCTCCTCCTCGCCGGCAACGCCAGCCTCGCCAACTTTTCCCTCTCCGTCTCCTCCACGCTCCCGACCGACCTCACGCCGCCCTCCGCGCTCACCACCTTTTCCGCCACCGGCACGTTGAACCCCACCGAGGCCGCCTACAATTTTACCTCCGGCGCCACCCCGACCCTCGCCGCCAACACCACCTACTATTTCCGCGTCGCCTACACCGGCACCGACACCGCCAACTGGATTCTCACCGGCGGCTCGGCCTTCACCGGCTCCGGCAGCACGCCTTCGCTCTCCTTCATCAGCAGTGCCTTCGGCGCAGATACGTTGATCACTTACCGGTCCGTGGCCAGCGGCGCTGGGAGCAACGACTATGGCAACATGGGCGCCTTCTCCATCACCGCCTCCGCCGTGAGTGCCGTCCCCGAACCTTCCACCTACGCCGCCCTCGCCGGCGGCCTCACGCTCGCCGCCGCCCTCTACGTCCGCCGTCGCCAAGCTCGCGCTCCGTCCGCGTAATCGTGCCCCGCCCGCGACCGTTCCACCTGCCCCGCCCTGAGTGGTGCCTCGCGGCCCTGCTGCTCGCCGCCGCGATCTTCGTCCGCTTCGTCGTCCGGCCGCCCGCCGCCTCGCTTCGGTTCGAACTCTACTATCAACTTGCTTCGGCCTTCACCTCCGGCGTCGCCGTCTCGCTGCTGATCGTCCTCGGCGAACGTCTTCTCGCGCCCCTCGAACGCGTCACGCGCTCCCGTGGCCGTTGGATCTGGCGTCTCGCCACGGCTGGCCTTGCCCTCGCGATTTTTCTCACGATCCGTCCGCCGCGCGCGACGCCGCTCACCAGGCTGCTCGAGTCCACCGCGCTCAGCCTTGGCTGCACGGTTGTCCTCCTCGCGCTTTTTCTCCCCGTCTCCGGCCTCCTCCGCGCCCGCGACTTGACCCGCGCCGTCACCGAGGTCCTCGGACGCTGGCTCCCGCTCCTCGCCTACCTCGTCGCCGCCGGCCCGCTCATGGCCGCGACGCTCGTCAGCACCCCGCACGTGCTCGATCCCGTCCTCATGCGCATGGACCTCTCCCTCGGCTTCAGCCCGAGCGAAACAATCTTTGCCTGGGAATACGACCTCGCCTGGGTGCGCATCCTCAGCACGTGGGGCTACCCGTTGCTCGGGCTCTTCTTTGCCGCCGTCGCCGCCACCCTCCACCTCGCCGGCGCCGCCGCCCAATGCCGACGTTGCCTGCTGGCTCTCACCCTCGTGGCGACGTTCGGGCTCGCGTGCTACCAACTCGCTCCCGCCGTGGGCCCGCTCCACGCCTTCCCCGCTCTATTTCAACATCCCGCCGACACCCCCGCACTCTCCGCGCGCGCCGCCGACATTCGCCGCGCCATCGTCGCCGGCCCCGATCGTATCCCCGGCAGCCTCGCGCACCCGCGCAACGTCATGCCCTCCCTCCACACCGCTTTCACACTCGTCGCCCTCGCCGCCGCGTGGTCGTGGCGTCGCCGCTTCTTCTGGCTCTGCCTCCCGGTCGGCCTCGTTCAAATTTTCACCGCCCTGACGCTCTGCGTGCACTACGCCGTGGACGTCATCGCCGCCGTCCCCTTCGCCGCCGCGTGCTGGACGCTCGCTGACCGGCTCATCCGCCGCTCGCCGCTCTCCGAAGAGTCTCCGCTCCCACCCCTCGCCGCCCACCGCCCGCGCGCCTTTCTGCTCTCCGTCGTTGCCGCCCTCGCCGCACTTTTGCTCTGGGCCAAATTCGCACCGCTCGCGCCCGCCCTTGCTTGGCCCCTCGTCGCGCTCATCGTCAGCGCGCCCGCGTGGCTCGTCCTCCGGTCAGTCGTCTCTCCGCTGAAACCTGACCCGGAATGAAATTCGCCCGCCGATCTCGCGCTGACTCCGCGCGCCGCCGGTCACGCCGCGTTCCGGCACTCCCGCCCATCATGCCCTTTCCCGCTCACTCACTTTCGTGCCTCGCACGCGTCGTCGCCACGCTCGCCATGATCGTCGCCCCGCACGCCACCGCCCAGACGACGATCACTTTTACCGCCGGCCAGACCAGTTCCACCAACTACGACACCTCCGCGCCCAATTCCCCCACCACGCTCTCGATCGCCACCGGCTCCGCGACGCTCACCGGTGCCCTCTCCGGCACCGGCTCCGTCGAGAAAACCGGCGCCGGCACCCTCACGCTCTCCGGGGCGCGCACCTACACCGGCGGCACCGCCGTCTCGGGCGGCACGCTTCAGCTCCTCGGTGCCTTTGCCGCCGACAGCGCCGTGTTCGTCTCCGGTGCGGGCTCGCAGCTCAGGGCCGGCACCCCCGGCTCCCTCTCCGTCC
This sequence comes from Verrucomicrobiota bacterium, assembly GCA_041165185.1. Lineage (GTDB taxonomy): Bacteria > Verrucomicrobiota > Verrucomicrobiia > Opitutales > Opitutaceae > JBEANZ01. The sequence goes on from JBEANZ010000210.1 coordinate 4,973, forward strand.
TCGACATCGGCTTCAACGGCACCGGCTCCCTCGCCATCACCAACGGCGGCGTGGCGACCGGCTCATGGTTTACCCGCATCGGTGTTAACCCCACCGGCGTCGGCACCGCCACCGTTTCCGGCACCGGCTCTCAACTCATCGCCAACGGCGACCTCGAACTCGGCACCCTCGGACAGGGCACGCTCACGCTCGCCGGTGGTGGCAGCGCCACGGCGAACACGCGCCTCGTCTTCGGCTCCCTCGGCGGCACTGGCACACTGAACCTGAACTCCGGCGGCACACTCCGCGTCGGCGGCACCAACGGAATCGTCAACGCCGGCACCGCCACCTTCAATCTCGCTGGCGGCACGCTCCAGGTTTTCGGCTCCACTCTCACGAGCAGCGTCCCGGCCGCGCTCACGAATTCCTCCACCGTCGATACCAACGGCCTCGCCGCCACGCTCTCCGGCGTGCTCTCCGGCGCCGGCGCGCTCAGGAAAATCGGCGCCGGCACGCTCACCCTTTCCGGGTCGAACACCTTCTCCGGCGGCACCACGGTCACGGGCGGCCTCGTCAATTTCTCCAGCTTCGCGA
>JBEANZ010000211.1:0-3202 GCA_041165185.1 Verrucomicrobiota bacterium
CCGAAGGTGAACTTGAAAAAAGCCATCCGCCTCACCCTCGACTACCACCTCGCGAACAAGGGGTATCGGCTGGAGTGAGGAGGGGAGGAAAAGACCAGAGGCCAAAGGACGTCGGACTACAGACTTCGGCATGCTGATCGAATCATCAACGGCTAGGGGTCTCTGGTCTTTGGTCTCTAGTCCCTGGTCCTTCTCCCGCCCATGCGCCTCGCCCTGAAAGTTGACGTCGACACCGACCGCGGCACGCGCGAGGGCGTGCCGAACCTCGTGGCCGACCTGCGCGAGTTCGGGGCGACGGCGAGTTTCCTGTTTTCCCTCGGGCCGGATCAGACGGGCCGCGCGATCACGCGGGTGTTCCGGCCGGGCTTTTTCCAGAAGGTGTCCCGCACGAGCGTCGTCGAAATTTACGGACTGCGCACGCTGCTCAACGGCACGCTCCTGCCCGCGCCGCACATCGGCCGGCGCAACGCCGCGACGATGCGCGCCGTGCGCGACGCCGGCTACGAGGTCGGCATCCACTGCCACAACCACTACCGTTGGCAGGACCACCTGCACACGATGTCGCTCAGCGAGGTGCGCGCGGAGTTCGGCGCGGCGCGCGCGGAGTTCGCGCGTATCTTTGGCGGCGAGGCGCGCACCGCCGGCGCCGCCGGCTGGCAGAGCAGCGCGCACAGCCGCGAGGTTTACGACGAAGCCGGGCTGCTCTACGGGAGCGACACGCGCGGCGGCGCGCCGTTTTTCCCGCGCATGGGCGGGCGCGTTTTTCGCACGCTCGAGATCCCGAGCACGCTGCCGACGTTCGACGAGCTGATGGGCCGGCCGGAATTTCCCGACCGCAAAATCGTGTCGCACTACCTCGGGCTGCTGCGCGCCGACGCGCTGAACGTCCTCACGATCCACGCGGAGATCGAGGGGATGGGGCGGCGCGGGCTGTTTTGCGCGCTGCTCTCGGAGTGCCGCGAGCGGGGCGTCGAATTTGTGCGACTCGACGAACACGCGCGCGCGCTTCTGGCGGACCGCGCGGCGATTCCGGTGTGCGACCAAGCGATGATCGCGGTCGACGGACGGAGCGGGCTCGTGGCGGCGCAGGTGGCGGCGTAGCCGAAGCCGATCCCGCGAAGCACCCCATCGTCTGGAGCGCGTAGCGGCGAACGCCAGCAAGCCGACGCACCGCCCCAGCCTATCCGCCCACTCGTAGCTGCGAGCGTAAGCGAGTGGGCCCTCGAGGTCCGACCATTCACAAGACCTCCGAGCCGCAGCACGAAAAACCGTGACAGTGACGCCACCGCGCGCCCCCGGAAAATTTGTCCTAGCGGAAAACGCCGCCCCGTTCGTTAGTGGAATCGCCACCCCATGCCCCCGCCGGAATCCGACGACGCCCGCCTGCCCGCACTGAGCCAGTCGAAGTGGTTCGTCGCCGAAGTGCAGCCGCACGATGCGGCGCTCCGCGCGTGGCTGCGCGCGAAGTTTCCCGCGCTCGGCGACGTGGACGACATCGCGCAGGAAACCTACGCGCGCATCCTCCAGCTCCGCGCCCGCGACCCGCTGCGCGCGCACGCGGTGAAGCCGCTGCTCTTCACCACCGCGCGCAATCTCGCGCTCGACCTGCTCCGCCGCCGCCAAATCGTCCCGATGGACGCGCTGCCGGAAAACGACAGCGAGATTTTCGCCGATGAGGTGCCCGGCGTCGCCGACGCCGTGAGCCGCCGGCAGGAACTCGCGCTCCTCGCCGAGGCGATTCAATCGCTGCCGGAGCGTTGCCGGCAGATTCTCACGCTGCGGAAAATCTACGGGCTCCCGCAGAAGGAAATCGCCCGCCAGCTCGGCATCGCCGAGCACACCGTCGAGGCACAGGTGGGCCTCGGCGTGCGCCGCTGTGCCGACTATCTCGCCCGCCTCGGTCTGCCATGAAAACGGTTTTTCAACCACGGATGGACACGGATAAACACGGATTCGATCCGGCTACGCGCCGCGCGAGTCCGCGCGGCGAAATCCGCAGCCTTCCGGTTTGGCTATCCTGTAGGGGCGTGGCTCGTCCACGCCCGAAGGCGCGGACGAGCCGCGCCCCTACCCAAACCCGAAAGGCCTCCGGCGAAATGGGGCAGGGGGGTTTGTTCCGTGTCCATCCGTGTCCATCCGTGGTTGCTTCCTCGGTTCGGGAAAATTTTTCGCCATGAGCGAAGCCTCCTCGACATTCCCAGGCGACGCTTTCGCCGCTGAGGCCGGCGCGTGGCTCGCCCGCCGCGACCGCGGCCTCACCGGCGCTGAGCAGGACGCGTTTCTCCAGTGGCTCCGCGCCGACCCGCGCCACCGCGCCGCGCTCGCGCGGCTCGATCGCACGTGGGGCGCGCTCGACGCGCTCGCCGCGTGGCAGCCCGCCGACGGCACGCGCCCCAATCCCGACTTGCTCGCGCCCGGCCGCGCCCGCGGTTCGCGGCGGATCGCGTGGCTGGCTTCGTTCGCGGGTCTTGGCGTGGCGGCGGCGATCACGGGTTTGTTTTGCCTCGGTCCTTCTTCCGCACCCGAATCGTCCTCGATCACACCGAGCGTGCGTGTGATCGCGCGACCCGAGGCGCAGGCGCTCGCCGATGGCTCCGTGGCCGAGGTCAACCACGGCGGCCGGCTCGAACTCGCGTTCGGCGCCGCCGAGCGCCGCGTGCGACTGCGCGAGGGTGAAGTGCATCTCACCGTGGCCAAGGACGCCGCGCGGCCGTTTCTCGTCGAGGCCGGCGGCGTGACCGTGCGCGCGGTGGGCACCGCCTTTAACGTCCGCCGCGAGCGTGACGCCGTCGAGATCATCGTCACCGAGGGCCGCGTGGAGGTCGAATCGGCCGGCCGCGCGCCCGCCCCGCTCGCCGCCGGTGAGCGCGCGCGCGTCGAGCCGGGCAAACGTCCCCAAGTGGCCGCCGCCGATCCCGCGGCGGTCGCGCGCGAGCTCGCGTGGCGCGCGGTGCGCCTCGAGTTCGAGGCGCTACCGCTCGAGTTGGTCGTCGTGGAGTTCAACCTCCGCAATGCCCGCCAGCTCGCGATCGGCGACGCCGCCGCGGGCCGTGTGAAAGTCGCCGGCACATTTCGCGCCGACGAGCCCGAGGCGTTTGCGCGCCTGCTTGAGGCGAGCTTCGGCATCGCGGTCGAGCGGCGCGCCGAGGGTGCGTGGGTGCTGTGCAGCGCGGCGGCGCCCGCGAAAAAATAATTTTTCGCG
>JBEANZ010000212.1:0-3351 GCA_041165185.1 Verrucomicrobiota bacterium
CAACGCGATCCACTGCTGGCTCATGAGCGGCTGCCACCTGCGGCTGACGGAGCGCTTCGAGCACGCCAAAGCCGCCGAGTGGTTCGACGACTACCGGCCGACGGTTTTCTTCGGCGTGCCCGCGATGTTCATCCGCCTCCTCGAACTCCCGCCCGAGATCGCCCGCATGATCGGCGCGCGGCTGCGGCTCGCCGTTTCAGGCTCCGCGCCGTTGCCGGCGGAGGTGCACGAAAAATTTCGCCAGCTCTACGGCTCCGTGATCCTCGAGCGTTACGGCATGACCGAGACGCTGATGAACGTCGGCAATCCCTACGACGGCGAGCGGCGGCCCGGCACCGTGGGCAAACCGTTTGCTCACGTTGCTGTGAAGATCTGTGACGAAGCCGGCGCACCGGTAGCCGATGGCGTCACGGGCGAACTTTGGGTGCAGGGGCCGAATGTATGTGCCGGTTACTGGCGTCGCCCGGACGCGACGGCCGCCGCATGGCGCGACGGTTGGTTTCAAACGGGCGATGTCGGTGAGCGCGCCGCCGATGGCTACATCACACTCCAAGGCCGCCGCAGCGACCTCATCATCTCGGGCGGATTCAACATCTACCCGCGCGAGATCGAGGAGGAGATCCTCGCGCAGCCCGGCGTGCGCGAAACCGTCGTGGTAGGCGCGCCCGATCCGGTGCGCGGTGAAGTGCCGGTGGCGTATGTGGTGGTGGACGCTGCGCGGTTTGATGAGGCCGCATGCGTTGCGCGGCTGCGCTCTCAGCTCGCGTCGTTCAAGCAACCGCGGGCGTTCGTGCGCGTCGAGGCGCTGCCGCGCACGGCGCTCGGCAAGGTGCAGAAGCGGCTGCTGCCGCCGTGGAAGGAACAAGCACGTCCATGATTCCTCCGTGCATTCGACCGCGTGCAGTAGGGCAGGGTCTTCGACCCGCCCTCCGAACTCCTCACGCGTGAAAGGGCGGGTCGGAGACCCTGCCCTACTTTCAATCCCATGATTATCTACGGCGTCGCGCTCCTCGCGGTTTCCAGCCTGCTCGGCCTAGTGCTCGGCGACTGGCTCGGCGCGCTCATCGGGGTGAAGGCCAACGTCGGCGGCGTGGGCTTCGCGATGCTCTTCCTGATTTTTGCGACCGAGCGATTGCAGCGCGCCGGAAAATTTCCCGCGTCCTCGGCGAGCGGCGTCGCGTTTTGGAGCGCGATGTATCTCCCGGTCGTCGTCGCGATGGCCGCGCAGCAAAACGTGCTCGGCGCGATTAAAGGCGGGCCGCTCGCGTTTCTCGCCGGCACGACGGGCGTCGTGGCGAGCTTCGCGCTCGTGCCGCTGATCGCGCGCATGGGCCGTCCGCCGCCCCGGCCCGACGACGTCGACGCAAAGAAAAACGAGGAGCCGCGCCCATGATCGAGATTCTCCAGCAGGCGCTGATCAAGAACGGCCTCGTCGTGAGCTTCGCCGCCGTGGGCGGTGTGATGTGGCTCTCGTATTTTCTCTCGGGAAAACTCACGCGCGGCCGGCTGCACGGGTCGGCCCTCGCGGTGTTTGCGGGGCTCGTGCTGGCCTACGTCGGCGGTGTCGTGGCGGGCGGAAAGAACGGCCTCGCCGATCTTCCGATGTTCGCCGGCATTGGACTGCTCGGCGGCAATATGCTGCGCGATTTCTGCATCGTGGCCACGGCCTACGGCGCGAGTTTCGCCGATCTCCGGCGCTCGGGCTGGCCGGTCGTGGTGGCGCTGTTTTCCGGCGTGGCGGCGTCGTTCGTCTGTGGCGCGGCGGTCGCGGTGGCGTTTGGTTATCGCGATGCCGTGAGCATCACGACCATCGGCGCGGGCGCGGTCACCTACATCGTCGGCCCGGTGACGGGCGCGGCGCTCGACGCGAGTTCCGAAGTGATGGCGCTCAGCATCGCGGCCGGCCTCGTGAAGGCGATCCTCGTGATGATCGCGACGCCGCTCGTCGCGAAACGCATCGGCCTCGACAATCCGCACACCGCGATGATCTACGGTGGCACGATGGGCACCAACAGCGGTGTCGCCGCCGGCCTCGCCGCGACCGATCCGAAACTCGTGCCGTATGGCGTGATGGCGGCGACATTCTACACTGGGCTCGGTTGCTTCCTCGGGCCGTCGGTGTTGTTTCTCGCGACGCGTCTGATTTTCCCCGCCTAACCTGACTGCCGATGAAAACGTTTCCCCGCCGAACCTTCCTCGCCGCGCTGCTGCTGATCTCGCTCCGCGGCTTCGCCGCCGACGATGCGGCCAAGCGTTGGGAACAATACGAGCCGTCGTTCAAGGCTTTCGCCGAACTCGACCGCGCGAATCCGCCCGCGCCCGGCGGCATCCTTTTTGTCGGCAGCAGCATCTTTCGCCAGTGGACGACGGTCGCCGAGCAGATGGCGCCGCTGCCGGTGCTCAACCGCGCTTTCGGCGGCTCGCGCACCGGCGACCAGCTCGCGCGTTTCGACCAGCTCGTGCCCCGCTACGCGCCCAAGGTGATCGTCTATTACTGCGGCAGCAACGACCTGAAAGCCTCGCCGCCCGATACGCCGGAAAAAATCTTCGCGCGCTTCCGCGAGTTTTCCGAGCACGTGCAAAAATTCTCGCCGGCCACGCGGCTGATTTTTGTTTCGAGCACGCGCTCACCGGATCGCGTCGAACGCTGGGAGCACGTCGATCACTACAACGCGCTCGCCCGCGCCTACTGCGCGGCGACGCCGGGCCGCACGTTTGTCGATGTGAACCCCGCGCTCGTCGACGCGAAGGGAAATCCGCGCCTCGAACTCTACGTGGCGGACAAGTTGCACTTCCACCCGCCGGCCTATGTGGCGTTCACGAAAATCATCCGGCCCGTGCTCGAGCGGGAGTGGGCGGCGGTGAAGGATTGATTGGAGTAGGGCAGGGTCTCTGACCCGCCCTCGAACACTTTACGCGTGAAAGGGCGGGTCTGAGACCCTGCCCTACTTTGGGCGGCGAGCCGTGGGACACGAGGCGGGACGCCTCGTCCACGACTGCCCGGCCGGCTACGAATCAGAACTTGCACGTCGTCGTCAGAAAATACGCGCGCGGTTGGACGGGGACGTATCCTATCGCACGGGTCGAAGGGGAGTTTGGGTGTCGCCCAACCCCGAGCACCACCCGGCCATGCCTTCAGAACGCGATGGGGCATTCGTAGGGCCGGCGCTTGCCGCCGAGCCGTTGCAGGACGCACGTGATAGCCGCGACGGCACGCCGACGAGCGGCGGCCCTACGGTCCAAATGGATTTCGTAAATGGTATGATTTGGGTTTTGGCCGAGCGCCTCCGCTCTGCCACCTCGGGATTCGCCTCTCTTCGCGGTTTCCCGACGGCCCGTTCACCGCAGTCA
>JBEANZ010000213.1:0-6417 GCA_041165185.1 Verrucomicrobiota bacterium
CCTTGGCCGTCGCTTTCGAGTCCGGCGGCGGGGCGTCGTGGAAGAAGAGCCCGTCGGAAGCGACCTGCTCGCCGCCTTGGATAGCGACGCGTTGTTGCGAGGAGAGATTAATGCAGTCGCCGTGCGCGCTGCTGACGGCTTTTTTCCAATTCGCGTTGGTGTGCTTCGGGTCGCTCGGATCCCAGCGGCGCTGCGGATCCATGGGAAACGGGAGCTGCTTGATGCGGCAGTATTCCTTGAGGCGCGTGTGGAGATCGACGCAGCAGGCGCGGACGGCGTCGGCGTTGAAGGTGGAGCCGGTCGAGGCGCCGGTGCTCGTCGGGTGCGGCACGACGGCGGTGTCGAGCTCGGCGACGCGGATGAGCGTGAGCGGGATGCCGAGGTAGTAGGCGGCGACCTGCGCGATCTTGGTGTTGAGGCCCTGGCCCATCTCGATGCCGCCGGTGCGGACGAGGACGGTGCCGTCGTTGTCGAAGATTTCGACGAGGGCGCCGGCCTGCTCGAGGGCGGGGAGGTTGAACCCGGAGCCGTATTTCACGGGGATGAGCGAGATGCCGCGTTTGCGCCAGCGGTTGCGGCGGTTGAACTCCTCGACCTTGGCGAGACGGGCGTCGAAGTGGTATTTGGCGCGCGTGGTCTCGAAGACGCGGCGGATGTAGCAGTCGCGGAGTTTCTGGCCGTAGGGCGTGGACTGGCCGGGGCGGTAGAGGTTGAGCTCGCGGATTTTTTCGGGACGGACGCCGAGGCGGTGTGCCGCGGCCTCGATGGCCTCCTCCTGCATGATGATGCCCTGGATGAGGCCCATCGTGCGGAAGGCGGTATTGGAGGCGATGTTGGTCTGGCACACGTCGCCGCTGGTGCCGTAGTTCGGCACGAAGTAGGCGGAGTCCACGCGAAGTTGCAGGCAGTCCATGACCGTGAACGAGCAATCGTAGGTCCAGCCGCCGTTGAGGAGAAAATCGTTTTGCAGGCCCATGATGCGGCCGAAATTTTCCGGCCGATCGGAACCGTCGCCGACCGCGATCGTGAAATCGCAGTGGCCGGGATGCCGGTGGCCGAACATCGCGGTGTCGACCTCGCGCTTGACGGCGAGGCGCACGGCGCGGCCGTGTTTCTGCGCGGCGACGGCGGCCGCGACGGCGACGAAGGTGGGGTTGGAGCATTTGCCGCCGTAGCCGCCGCCGATGCGCTTGATGCGGACATCGACCTTGTTGGTCGGCAACCCGAGTGCGGAGGCGATCCCCATCTGCACCTGCGCGGAATCCTGCGTCGATGAACGCACGACCAGTTGCCCCTCCTCGCCGGGGATGACGACGCACGTCTGCGTCTCCATGTAGAAATGCACCTGGCCCCCCACGTCCTGCGAGCCGCGCACGACGGCGCACTGCACGCCGCCGAGTTCGACGGACGGCGCCGGCGGCAGGAACCACTGGTAAACCGAGCCCGGCCGGATCACCTGCCAAACGTGCGTGATCCAATCGACGGCGGGGTTGCCGGGGCTGGGGTTGTCGGGGAACAGATTGTTCGCCTTGGGCGGCGGGTTGATCGCGACGACGGGCGTGCCGGTGTCGGTGTAGGCGACGAGTTGCGTGCCGACGTAGTGCGCGGCGTCGAGCGCGACCTGCGCATCGGCGGCGAGCACGAGGCCGAGCGACTGCCCGCCGGTCGCGACGGCGTAAGTCGTCGTCGAGCCCGGCGCGAGCGCCGCAAAGACCGGCTGGTCCTTCGCCTGACCCTGGAGATTCTGGCCGGAGCGCAGGTCCGCCTGCGTGAGGTAGTCGGCGACGCCGGGGAACCTCGCCTGCAAACACGCCAACACCTGCGCAGGCGTCGCGGGTCCGTCCCCGCCGGGCACGACGTAGTGAAACTTCGCGCGCGCGCGCGTGCTCACGGCAAACGCCGCCTCGAGCCCGCGGTGCGGCAACGGCACATCCTGCGGATAGACGGCCTCGCCCGTGGCCTGAAGAAACGCCTCGATCTTCACATACGGCACGCCCAGCGGCCGCGTGTGCTCGATCTTCGCGTAGTCGCGGAAATGCTGCGTGCCGCGCGAAACCGGGCGCACGGCGCGGTGGCCGGCGGATTTCTCCGTCTCCGGAATGATCGCGGGATTCACGGCGAGCGCGACCTCCACGAAAAACTTGTAGACGAACGACGCCGCGAGCGTCCGCCGGTAGTCGTCGGTGAATCCCTCGTAGGCGAGCGCCGCGTAGCGCGCGCGGTAGCGGAGAAACAACTCGTCCAGCGCCGGCGCGAGCGCCGCCTGCGCGGCGGCGAGTAACGCGCCGTCCCACGTCCGCCCCGTCAGCGCCGCCTCGACGCCCGGCAGCCGCACCGCCACGGGCGCGACGCCGCCGAACACCACCGCCGCGTCGGCCACGCGGCCCGCCGCGTCGAACCGCACGCGGAAACCGGCGTTGAGGATCGAGTGCGCGTTTACCTCGCGGAGCGCCGTCTTGTAGGTCTGCGCAAACTCCCCCGCCCCCGTGAACGGAATCCGGTAACCGATCAGCACGCCGCGCGCGCGGAGCGACTCCGACTCCGGGTAGCGCCGCGCGAATTCCAGCAGCGGCCACTCGCGTTCGTGGCCGTCGTCGAGCACGCGCACGCTCGCGCCCGCGGCCGCGAGCGCGGTGAACAGGTCGGAGGGAAACGGCGTGCCCTCCGCGATGTGCCGCACCACGAGCATGGTGTTGCCGCCGAGGCTGGCCGCATCGCGCACGATGGTGCCGGCGGTGCGGTGCGCGAGATAGCGCAACGCGCGGAGGCCCGCGAGGCGCCCGCGGTGATGCTTCTCCGCCACCGCGATCTGCGCGTCGAGCAGCGCGAGGAAATCCGTGTAGGTCACCGCCGCGCCGACCTCGAGGCCGACGCCGGTGACGCGCGATTGCCGCAGCTCCGCGACGTGCTCGATGTCGAGCAACACGCGCGGATCCTCCACGTATTTGTCGTAGATGCCGATGGAGGTGTTGCCGCGGACGAGTTTTAGGTTGGTCGCGGAACCAAACTCGCGCACGAGCGCGCCGAGTTCGACGAGCGTCGTCGGGCGGAACCATGTGTAGCCATCGCGCGCGAAGTGCACGGGGCGCGGCGGCACGCGCAACGCCGCCGGAAACTCCGGCGTGATGCGCGTGGAGACGCCATTCACCTTCTCCGCCGGATCGACGTGGCAGGGCATGCAGCCTTCGGCGTCGGATTTTTTCCAGTCCTTCGCGAAACCCTGCTCGAAGCCCTGGAGAATCGGCCGGTAGCCGGTGCAGCGGCAAAGGTTCCCGTCGAAGTGCTCCTGCAACTCCTGCCGCGTGGGCAGCCGCGCGAGATTCGGGTCGGTCGGGTCGACACGATCGGTCTGCGGATCGAATTTCAGCTCGGTCACGCCGCGCGACGCGAGGCAGCCGTGGGCACTCATCACCCAGCCGGGCGTGCAGTAGCCGCACTGCGTGCCGTTGTTCTTGGCGAGGCAGTATTGCACGGGGCTGACGGCGGTCTCGACGCTCCCGCAGCCTTCCACCGTGGTGACCATCATGCCGTCGAGCGCGGCGAGCGGCCGCATGCAGGAATTGACCGCGCGGTGCGAGACCGCCCCGGTGGCCGGATCATATTGCGAGAGCAGCACGGTGCACGCACCGCAACCGCCCTGCTTACAACCGATCTTGGTGCCAGTGAGGCCGACCTCCGGCGAGCGGAGATAATCCACGAGCAACGTGGCCGGGGACACATCCGGGATTTCAACCGGCTGGCCGTTGAGGACGAATTTTAGGGCGGTGGCGGGAGTCGGATTCATGGGAAAAGCGGGGCGGCGGCGAAGGAAAACGCCGTCGAGAAAAGGGGGGGCGGCCGAGGGATGACGCTCCCGCGCGACTCCGTCCAGAGTAAATCCCTATCGGGTCACAATATTGACCGCCGAACGCTCAGGGCGCCGCCGCTTTGGCCGGGCCCGGGAGGTTGATGAAGCCGCCGAAGGGATTGTTGACGAAGACGGGCGCGACGAGCTCGCGGTTCCACGCGGCGGCGGCGGCGGCGAGGCGCGCGGCGACGTCGGGATGCTTCGCGGCGAGGTCGCGTGATTCGCCGACGTCGGCGTCGAGGTCGTAGAGTTGCGCGGCGTTTTGATAGGTGCGCAGCCATTTCCATTTTCCCTCGCGCACCGCAAACGCCTCGCCGCCGTCCATGCGCCAGTGGAGGCGCGCGTGCGGCGAGGATTTGATTTCGCCGAGGAGAAACGGCACGAGATCAACGCCGTCGAGCGCCGGGAGCTTGGCGTCGCGTTTCGCGCCGGCGGCGGCGAGCGCGGTCGGCAGCACATCGAGCGCGATCACGGGCTCGGCGTAGGTGCGGCCGGCGGGGAGACGCGCGGGCCACGAGACGACGAACGGCACGCGGATGCCGCCCTCGAAGACGTCGCCTTTCTGGCCGCGGAGGAGGCCGTTTTGGGAGGTGTTGGCGTTGCGCTTGGTCATGGGGCCGCCGTTGTCGGAAAAGAAAAACACGAGCGTGCGTTCGCGCTGGCCGGTGGCGTCGAGCGCGGCGAGCACGCGGCCGATGGCCTCATCCTCGGTCGCGACCATCGCGGCGTAGGTGCGGCGGCGCTCGTCGGCGATGTGCGCGAATTTCGCGAGCATGTCCGGGCGCGCCTGGAGCGGCGTGTGCGGGGCGTTGAACGCGACGTAGAGAAACCAGGGCTTCGCGTCGCGGGCGTGGCGCGTGACGCTCGCGGCGGCCTCTTCGCCGAGACGCGTGGTGAGCTCGGGTGGCTCGGGCTCCTCGGTGGCGTTGCGCATCATCGGCGAGGCGTGCTCGGCGTCGTCGTGGGTGGCGGCTTTTTTCCCCGCGCCGATTTCGACGTCAACGTGCGAGCCGGGGAGGTAGCGGTGGCCGCCGCCGAGGAAGCCGAAAAACTCGTCGAAGCCGCGGCGGTTGGGATGATGCGGCGGCAGCGAGCCAAGGTGCCATTTGCCGACCATGCCAGTCGTATAGCCCGCGCCGCGCAGCGCGTCGGCGATCGTGGTTTGCGAGAGCGGTAGACCGTCGTCGGTTTGCCAGCGCGGGTTGAACTCGTGGCCGAAGCGTTGCTGGTAGCGCCCGGTAAGAAATCCCGCGCGCGACGGGCTGCACACCGGGTAGCTCACGTAACCGCTGGTGCAGCGCACGCCGCTCGCGGCGAGGCGATCGAGATTGGGCGTGGGGATGTCGCGACCGCCCTGGAAGCCCACGTCGTTGTAACCGAGATCGTCGGCGACGATGAGCAGGATGTTGGGCCGCGGCGATTCGGCGGCGGTCGCGAACGAGGGGACGGACCACGCCAACGCGGCAGCGAGAAGCGGGGCGAGGAAACGCATGGCGGACAACGCTGCGGATCGGCGCCGGGCGCGCGAGAGGAAATTCGCGGGTGGTTAGTCGAACTATGGCGTTGGGTGGAGAGCAGGGGAGATCGGAGTCGTGGACGAGGCGTCCCGCCTCGTGATCGGGCGGCTTCCGCGATTTGACTCTCGAATGTATTTCGATCTGAGGCGGGACGCCTCAGCCACGGACTACTTCGCGCGGCGAAACGACTCCGCGTGGTAGTCGAACCACGTCGTGCGAAACATCGTCACGAGTTTGTCGTGCTCATGGGCGAGGCCCTCGACTTCGAGATAGGTGTGGTCGATGCCGGCGGCGAGCAGCGCGGCATGGTAGTCGCGCACGGTGGGCAGATGGCCGTCGTCACGCGTGCCGCAGGTGATGAGGATGCGCGTGCCGGACTTGATGGCGGCGGCGTTTTTCTTGATGAGCGCGTAGACGTCGTTCTCCTCGTAACGGGCGCGGTCGGGGCCGAGGTAGTTGTTGGGGTAGGTGTCGGGCTTGGTCGGGTCGTAGAGGTCGAGCAGGTGCATGACGTTGCCGGCCTGATTGTGCAGCGAACAGAAGTGCTCGGGGTATTTCATCGCGAGGCGCGTGGCACCGCGCCCACCCATCGAAAAGCCCTCGATGGCGCGGCCGGCGCGCGTGGCGATGGTGCGGTAGGTGGCGTCGATGTGCGGGAGGAGTTCGCGGATGATGAGGGTCTCGGCGGGGAGTTTTCCGTCGGCGGAATTTTTGTAGAACGTGTGCGAGCCGCCGTTGGGCAGCACGAGGATCATCGCGGGCCAGCGGCCGGCGACGATGCCGTCGTGCAGCGCCTTCGCGTCGGTGAAGCTGTGGAGCTCGTTGCCGCCGGCGCCGTGGAGATTGTAGATGACGGGGTAGCGGCGCGCGGTGTCGGCCGCGTAGCCGGGCGGCAGGTAAATGCAGTAGCCGACGTCGCGCCCGAGCGCCGCGCTGCGAAACGTATGGTGCGTGACGCCATCGGGGAGCTGGCCGGGCTTGGGCTCGTTGACCCATTTGATCTTCGAGTTCTTCGCGGAGTCGGCGGGAGTGGGGACGCCGGCGGGTTGAGCC
>JBEANZ010000214.1:0-3643 GCA_041165185.1 Verrucomicrobiota bacterium
TGGTCATCGCCCAACCGCCGGCGGCACCACCGCTGATGCTCGCGTGGACGGCCGCGGGATCAAGGCCGGCTTTTTTCGCGTAGGCGAGCGCCTCGACCCAGGAAACCATGCCGACGGCGACGGCGATTTGGTTGGCCATCTTGCAGTATTGGCCGGCGCCGGCCGCGCCGAGGAGGGCGATGTTCTTGCCCATGAGTTCGAAGAGCGGCTTTGCGCGGGCAAACGCCTCCGCCTCGCCGCCGACCATGATCACGAGGCGGGCTTCTTTCGCGCCGAGGTCGCCGCCGGAGACGGGGGCGTCGAGCGAGGAGAGGCCGCGCGCGGCGGCGGCGGCGGAAATTTTGCGCGCGAGCACGGGGCTCGAGGTCGTCATGTCGATGAGGAGCGCGCCGGACTTCGCGCGCTCGACGATACCGCCCGCGCCGAGGTAGCTCGCGTCGACGTCGGTGGGAAAGCCGAGCATCGTGATCACGACGTCGGCGCCGGTCGCGGCGGCGCCGGCGGAGTCGTGCCAGGTGGCGCCGGCGTCGAGGAGCGCGGCGGCTTTTTCCTTGGTGCGGTTGTGGACGCGCAGGGTGTGGCCGGCCTTGAGGAGGTGGCCGGCCATGCTGCGGCCCATGACGCCGGTGCCGATGAACGCGAGAGTGAGCGGAGCGGACATACGTCGGCGATGAAACGCGGCACCAAGGCGAGGGCGAACCAAATGTTTTATCCGCGCGTGCGCGGACTCCGCTCTGGACCGTCGGCATCGGTTTGATCTCGGCTTACGGCTTGATCGCAGTGGTGATCGCGTCCGCGATTTGGCCGCAGTTGCCGTTCTGAACAATTTTTCTCGTTCGCTGAATAACTCCCCCGTCCGCTTCGTCCCAACCACCGCCTCGCCCCCATGTCCTCCTCCCGTCGCTCGTTCCTCAAGACCTCCCTCGCCGCCTCCGCCGCGGCCACGTTTGCCGGCGCGAAACTCGCCGCCGCCGAAAAATCCGCCGCCGCTTCCGGCGCGACCGCCGCGAGCGGCGCGAGCGGCGCGGGCGGCGCACGCGAATTCTACGAGCTGCGCGCCTACCGCCTGAAACCCGGCGCGACCGCCGCGGCGCTCGACGGTTATCTGGCGAAGGCGTTTATCCCGGCGCTCAACCGGCGCGGCGTGAAAAACGTCGGCGTCTTCACCGAGATCGAGGTCGACAAGAAGGCCGGCACCGCGGTGCCGGCCGCCGACTCGCCCGTCTGGGTGCTCGTGCCGCACGCGTCGCTCGAGTCGTTCGTGAGCGTGAGCGCCGACCTCAACGCCGACGCCGCCGTGCAGCAGGCCGGCGCGGATTACCTCGGTGTGGCAAAGGCGAGCCCGGCGTTCGACCGCGTCGATACGTGGCTCTACCGCGCGTTTGCCGGGATGCCGCGGCACGAGCTGCCGGCCTTCTCGAAAAACAAGGTGCCGACGCGCGTCTTCGAGATGCGCGACTACGAGAGCCACGGCGAGCGCGCCGCGCTGAGCAAGATGGCGATGTTCGACAACGGCGAGATTCCGCTGATGAAGGACCTCGGGATGGCGCCGGTGTTTTTCGGCCAGGGCATCGCCGGCCCCAACCTCCCGCACCTGCGCTACATCACGAGCGGCCCCGACCTCGCCGCGCACCTCGCGGGCTGGACGAAATTCGGCCCCGACCCGCGCTGGAAGGCGATGTCCGGCGACCCGCAATACAAGGATAACACCTCGAAAAACACCGCGCGCTTCCTCGTGCCGACGGCGTATTCCCAGATTTGACCGCGCGCGGATTTCGGCGGCACCCGGCCGCCGCGACGCGGTCGCAGCTCACCCAACCCTCGGAGATTCTCCCCATGAAAACCCGCCTCGCCCTCCGCCTCGCCGCCGCCCTCGCGCTCGCCGCCGCCGCGCCGCTCGCGGCGCAACTCCCGCCACCGCCGCCTTCGTCGGCGACGTTGTCGTCGGCGGAAGGCGCGGCGGATTTTTCCGCGCCGCTCCTCACCGCCGAACAGCTCGAACAACTCCTCGGCCCCATCGCGCTCTACCCCGACGCGCTCATCGCGATCGTGTTGCCCGCCGCCACCGCGCCCGTCGATCTCGTGCTCGCGGCGCGCTTCCTGAAAGACGGCGGCAACCCGGCGGCGGTCGACGGCCTCTCGTGGGACGAGAGCGTGAAATCCCTCGCGCACTATCCCGACGTCGCAAAATGGATGGACGACAACCTCACCTGGACCAAGCAGCTCGGGGAGGCGTTTCGCCGCCAGCCCGCCGAGGTGATGCAGGCCATCCAACGCCTCCGCGTCCGCGCCCGCGCCAACGGCGCCCTCGCCGACTCGCCGCAACAACAGGTCATCCGCGACCAGGACGTCATCCGCATCATCCCCGCGCAGTCCGACGTGATCTTCGTGCCGTATTATGATGCGGCGGTCGTGTTCGTGGACCGGCCGGTTTACTACCCGAGCTCGTTCATCTCGTTCGGCATCGGCTACCGCGTCGGGCCGTGGCTGCGTTACGATTTCGACTGGCACCGCCGCACGCTCTGGGTCGCCGAGCGCCACTGGAATCCGCGCGATCACCGCGATTGGCGGCACCCGGTTTTCCCCGGTCACGCCACCTACGTCGCCGATCCGCACCGCCGCCCGTGGCAGCCGCCCGCGACGCACCATGCGCTCTCCGCGCCGCCGCCGCGCGCTGGCGAGTCCGCCTATCGCCGGCCAGTGCCCACCGCTGCCGTCGCGCAGCCCACGATCCCCGCGACCATCACGACACAACCGCCCACGCCAACCACCGCGCGCCCCGATCCCGCATCCGGCCGCCGCCCGCCCTCGCGCGATCGCACGGGCAACCTCGTGACCAATCCGTCCGCGAACTCGCCGACCGCGAACGTGCCGACCGCGAACGTGCCGACGGTGACTACGCCCGCCAACTCGCAACCCATCGTCACGCAACCCGTCACCTCCCAGCCCGTCACCGCGCGACCCACGACGCGCGCGCCCGCGCCCGCGCCAACGGATCCGACCGCGCCGATCGCGCCGACCTCCCCGGACGGCCGTTCGCGCCGCCGCGATCCCAACGCCTCCGCCGCGAACCCCTCCCCCAACGCGCCCGCCACTCCCGCGACCAACGCGCCGACCTACACGTCGCGCCCCGCCCCCCCCGCGTATGCGAACACGCCGACGCCCGCGCCGGGCACCGCGCCCGCCACGCCGCCGCCGTCGAATCTCTCCTTCCCGCCGCGCGGCCGCACCCAAGCTGCGCCCTCCGCGCCCACCGCCCCCGCGGCGGCGCCGCAAGCCCAACCACCCGCACCGCGCGCCGCTCCGGCCGCGCCAGCGCCAGCGCCTACGAACAACGCGCCCGTAGAAAAATCCGCCGAGGAAAAGCGGAAGCAGGCGAATTGAGCGAATCGCGCGGACGGCGCGGACGACGCTGGCAGGTGGAAAATTTCCCGGGGAGCGCCTGCGTCCCGCAGGCTGTCCTCGGCGTCTCGCCGAGGATTTCCGGAGGAGCCGGCGGGACGCCGACACCAGCACGCGAGACGCGTGCGCTCCCCGGGAAGCGCGCGCCGCGTGTCGGTTTATCACGCGCGCTTCACCAACAACGCCGCGAAGGACCTGTCTTTGTAGGGCCGCCGCTCGCCGGCGTGCCGTCGCGATTTTC
>JBEANZ010000215.1:0-7891 GCA_041165185.1 Verrucomicrobiota bacterium
TCGATCTCAATTCCTACGCCGCGCGCAAAAATCCGCGCGCCGCCGTCGAGGCGTTTCGCCAGTCCGGCCTCGCCGGCCGCGGCGCGGCGCTCGTGTTGAAGGTGCAGAACGTGGCCGGCAACGAGGCCGACTTCGCCGCGCTGCGCGACAGCGTGCGCGATTTGCCCGGCACGGTGTTGCTGACGGAGACGCTCTCGCGCGCCGACCTCTACGCGCTCGAAGCCGCGTGTGACTGCTTCGTCTCCCTGCACCGCTCGGAAGGCTTCGGCCTCGCCGTCGCGGAGAGCATGTTTCTCGGCAAACCGGTAATTTCGACGGATTGGTCGGCGACGGCGGAATTTGTTTCGCACGACAACGGCTGCCCCGTGCGCGCGCCGCTCGTGACGTTGGAAAAAAATTTCGGCCCCTACGCGAAAGGCGCGACGTGGGCCGACCCCGAGCCCGCGCACGCGGCGGAGTGGATGCAAAAACTCTTCGCCGACCGCGCCCTCGCCGCCGCCCTCGGCGCGCGCGCGCGCGCGACGATGGAAGCGCGCTTCGCACCCGCCGTGATCGGCGCCCGCTATCGCCAACGCCTCGCGGCCATCGCGACGTTTTGAAGGAGCGGCAGTCTCCGCCCGGTGTCGCGGGAGACGTTTCCTCCGCCCCAACAACCCGCTCCGCAGCCGGCCCTACCGCGCCAGCTTCCGCAGCCACATCTGCCCGCCGCCGCCGCGCGCGCACAGCGGCATGTGTTCGCGGAACCACGCGTGGCGCGTGTTGAAGAGCCAGCCCGTGAACAGCTCGATGCGATAGGCGGCGTTGTGCATCAGAAACGCCCGCAGCAGATACTGCTCGTTCCACGCGCGGCCCTCGTCGAACCACTCGCGCGGGTATTCGAGATTGCCGGCGACATCGTGGATGTGGATGAGCACGCCCGGCGCGAGCACGGGCAACACGTCGAGGTAGAGCCGGTTCACGTCGCTGCCGATTTTGCTCACGTGCGACGAGTCGATGAAGAGAACGTCGTTTTCGCCGAGCGACGCGAACGTCTCCAGCGGCACTTCCTGCACGCGTTGCTCGATCAGCGTCGCGCGCGCGTGGTCGCCGTCGCGCAGCAAGGGCCGCAGCCGCGCCATGTCGGGGTCGATGAAGGTGAAGTTCACGGCGCCGCCGAGCGCGTGCTCGTTGGCGTCGAGCATCGCGGCCGAGGAGAAGCCCGAGCCGACCTCGATGATGCGCCGCGGCCGCGCCTCGCACAGCATGCAGTAGAGCATGATGGCGTCGAAGTGGCCGTAGGAATTGTTGTTGAGGAAAAACCGCCGCCCCGCCGTGCGCTCCTCGGGAAACGGCTGCTCGGGGTAAAATTTCGCGAACCGTTCCAGCCGCGCCGCCTGCCCGGCCTCGTTCAAATCCACGCCGCCAAACGGCGGGCCGAACCCGCCGCGCGCAAACGCCTCCGCGACCTCCTCACCCGACGGCAGCGGCGAATAGAAATGCCCCGGCGGCGAAAACCGCGCCCACGCCGCGCGCTCCGCCTCCAGTCGCGCGACCTCGCGACGCAGCCGCGCGACCTCGCCCCACGGATTGAGCAGCGCGGCGAGCGACGGACCGGACGATGTGTTTTCCCCTTTCATCCGCCCGATCCTGTGGCCGGCAGCGGACGCACGACGATCTCCAAATTCAAAACCTTGTAGGCCAGCGGGCGCTCGTCGCCACCCACGCGTCCGGCGGGCCGGTCGGTCGTGAAGCGCAGCTCCGTCTCGCCCGGCGCGAGCGTGCAGCCGCCGCGCAACGCCTCTGGCAGCGTCGACACCACCTCGGACCACACGAGCGCCTCGCCCGCCGCGAGCCGCACGCGCCGCTCGCCCTCGGCCGACGCCACCCGCCCCGTGACGATCACGCGCACCGGGGCGCCGGAGGTATTGCGCAAGCGCAGCCCCGCCGCGCCGCCGCTCCAACGCCAGACAGCCGCGCCCGCCTGCTCGCAACCGTGCCACGCGCCCGTGCGCTCGACGGTCACGGCACCGGCTGCGACCCCCTCGGCGCGCACCTGGAAAAATTCCCGCGGCGGCGTGAAATCCTTATAGGCCGCGAAGACCCCGAGGTTGCCCGCCAGCAGCACGAGCCACCAGCGCCCGCCGCGCGGCACGGTGAGGTTAAACGCCAGCATCATCGGCAACACCACGCGCGCCGCCGCGCCCGGAAATCCCTCCCACACCGGCGTCGCGAGAAACGCCAGCAGCAGCGCATAGGCCGCACCCACGCGCCACCAGACGTCGGCCGGCCGCCACCGCAGCGCGAAAAACAAAAACTGCGCCGTGAGCGCGAGCACGTAGGCGAGCGTCGTCCGGTTCGTCGGCGAAAACGGATGCGCGACAATCCCCGCGAGCGCCTCGCCCCATTTCTCCGCGAGGCCGGCGAACGGCGGCGAAAAATTGCCGAGCCCCGCGTCGCCCGTCGGGCCGAGTTTCCAGCGCAGCCAGAACATCCAGAGCGCGAGGGGCAGCGCCGCGAGCGCGGCGCGGCCCGCGAGCCGCAGCCAAGCGCGCGGCTCGCGCGGGCTCCCGTCGGCGAGCGCGCTGACGGCGAGGAGATTGGTTTCCCGCCCAAGCCCCGCGAGGGCGAGCAGCCCGTGGCCGGCCCGCGTTCTTCCCACCTCGATCCAGCGCACCGCGAGCGCGATGAGCAGCAGGCTCGGCAGATCCACGAGGGCGTTGCGCACGCTCATCGTCACGCCGCTCGAAAACATCACGCCGGCCCACCGGAAGAAATTTCCCCAGTCCGTCGGCGGAAACCACCGCCACAACAACGCCGCGAGCGCGAGCCACGCGGCGACGTTGAGCAGCGCATGCACCTGCAAGATCGACGCGGGCCGGCCGAACCCGAGCGCCCACGCGACCCACGAAAACAGGCTGCGCCGCGCGCGGTAGGCGAGATTGTCCACCGCCGGGTCCACCGCGCGCGTGAACTCCGGGCTCGCCAGCGCCGGATCGAGCGCGATCTGCGCGTAGTAGGCGCCATCGTAGCCGACGGAGTTTTCGTAAACATGGTGCGGCGTCGCGCGCAGCGCCGCGATCTGGCGCGCGTCGAGCGCGTCGCCGATCGAGAGGAAGCTCGTGAAGCCGGTGGCCGGCGCGTAAAACTGCGCGACCGCCCAGAGAAACCCCGCCACGCACGCGCCACACGCGATGCGGACGTGCCGGACCGTGCGCCGCGCCGCCGCCGCGGGCGCGCTCATCCCGCGCGCCGCGCACCGCGGGGTCCCGATTTCGCCGCACGCCGTGGCGGGCGCTTGTCTTCCAAAATTCTCGCGTGCAATTTGCCGCATCACAGAACGCACTTCCCCCATGTCAAACCCGAATGCCCCCGTGTGCGCGCCGCGCTGGTTTGTGCGTGCCGGCATCCTGGCCCTCGCGGCCTACGCGGCGATGATCGCGTGCTATTTTTCGACGGCGGCGGGGGGCTCCGATTCGTCCGGCTACTTCAACAGCGCGCGGCTCTTCGCGGCGGGCGAGTTCCAGACGACGCTGCGCGTGCCCGCCGAACTCGGCCGCGCCGGCGAGGAAACGCCGCTCCGTTTCCTGCCGCTCGGCTTCTGGCCCGTGTTGGGCACGACAAAAATCTCGCCCACCTACCCGACCGGCCTGCCGCTGCATTACGCCCTCGCTTCGAAAGCGCTCGGCTGGACCACTGGCGCCATCGTCGTCGGCACGCTTACCGCCCTCGCGGCGCTCGTGCTCCTCTATGCCGTCGCGCGCGAGCTCGGGCTCGGCTGGCAACTCGCCGCCGCCGGCGCCGCGATCCTCGGGTTTTGCCCGCAGTTTTTGTTTTCCGCCGTGCAACCGCTCAGCGACGCGCTCGCGACGACGTGGTGCCTCGCCGCGGTGTGGACCGCGTTGCGCGCCCGCCACCACCGACCGTGGGCGGTCGCGACGGGCGCGGCCTTCGCCGTCGCCGTGCTGGTGCGCCCGACGAACATCCTGATCGCACCCGCGCTCGTGGTCTTGCTCGGCGCGGATTGGCGGCGGCTCGCGCTGTTTGGACTCGGCGGATTGCCGGGCGGGATTTTTCAGGGCGTTTACAACCACGCCCTCTACGGCAGCGCGCTGCGCTCCGGCTACGGTTCGATTTTCGAGACGTTTCACCTCTACTGGCTCGCGCCGACGGCGTGGCACTTCCTGAAATGGCTGGCGGCGTTCCTGCCCGCCGTGCTGCTCGGCCTGCCGTTCGTGTTGCTCACCCGCCCCGCCACGCGCACGCGCGAGCTGCTGGCGCTCGCACTGTGGTTCGGCGCGATCGTCGGCACGTATCTTCTCTACGAGGTGTCGCACGAGGTGTGGTGGGACTTGCGTTTCATCCTGCCGGCGCTGCCCGCGCTGATCCTCGGTGGACTGCTGGGGCTCGAGGCGCTCGCCGCGCGCCGCCCCGCCCTCTCCGCCGCAAAGATCCGCTCCGGTGCCGCCCTCCTCCTCGCCCTCTGGGCCGCAATCCTCGGGCGTTTCTGGACGCGGCATTTTTTCATCATGAACCTCAAGGAAGGCGAACGCAGCTATCCCGCCACTGCCGCCGAGGTAGCGAAACGCTTCCCGCCCGGAACGCTGGTCGTGACGATGACGATGAGCGGCGCGTTCTACTTTTACAGCGACCTGCCCATCCTGCGCTGGGATCAGATTGAGGCGGAGCAGTTCCGCCGCGTCGCCGCCGCCGCGCAAACCGCCGGCCGCGCGATCTGCGCCGTGGATTTTTCGTGGGAGGAGAAAAAACTCCGCGAGCGCTGCCCGGGCAACTGGGTGCGCGAATTCACCCACGGCAACGCCTCCATCTGGCGGCTCGCGGCGACGGCCGAGCCCACGACGAAATGACCGCCGCCGCCTTCCCCCGCCGCGGCCTCGTGCGCGCCGCCGGCGTCGTCGCGGTGCTCGCGTTTCTCGGGCTCGTCGCGCGCTTCTGGCATCCGGTGTTCGGCTTCACCGCCTTCATCCAACTCGACGGCGCGAGCGAGCAGTTGAAAATCTCCGCGTTTCGCGAGCTGCCGATTTTCGTGCACCCGGGCGCGGCCGGCTACGACGGGCTCTACTACGCGCAGCTCGCGCAGGACCCCACGCTACGGCACCCGGAATTTCCCCGCGCGATGGACAACTTCGCCTACCGCGCGCGCCGCATCCTGCCGCCCGCGCTCGCGTGGACCCTCGGCGCCGGCCGCCCCGCGTGGATCGTGCACGTCTATTCTTTGCTCAACGTCACCGCCTGGCTCGCGCTCGCGGCGCTGCTCTGGCGGCTGCTCGCGGCCGAGGACGCCCGCGGTTGGCTCGCGTGGGCGGGCGTGCTGTTTTCCGCCGGCGCGCTCGCGAGCGTGCGCCTCGCCCTCAGCGATCTCGTCGCGCTGGCGATCATGGCGGGGGCGTTGCTCGCGGTGGAACGCGGGAAAAAAACCGGCGCCGCCGCCGTGCTCGCCCTCGCCGCGCTCGCCCGCGAAACCTCCGTGCTCGCGCTCGGCGCGGTCGTGGAGACCGAAAAGAAGGAGACCCGAGACCAGAGACCAGAGACCAAAGACCTCGATCCCGGCGGTCTTAAGTCTCTGGTCTCTGGTCTCTGGTCTTTGGTCCCGACTGCGGCCCTCGTCGCCGCGCCGCTGGCCGCGTGGCTGGCCTACATCCGCTGGCGCGTCGGGCCGGCCGATCAGGGCTGGGCGAATTTCACGCTGCCCGTGGTCGGGCTCGTGGAAAAATTTTCCGACGCCCTCGCCGCGCTCGTGACCGTCGCCGATAAACCGCTCGCGTGGACCACGCTGCTCGCGACCGTCGGGCTGACGGTGCAGGCGGCGTTTTTCCTCACCCGCTGGCGCCCGGCGGACCGGTGGTGGCGGCTCGGCGCGCCCTACGCGGGGCTGTTGCTGTGCCTCGGCACAGCCGTGTGGGAGGGGTTTCCCGGCGCGGCGACGCGTGCGCTGCTGCCGCTCACGCTCGCGTTCAACCTCGCCGTCCACCGCGCGCGCGCGCCGCTCGCGTGGCTGATTGCGGGCAACATCACGGTGTTCTCCGGCCTACTCGCGTTGCGCGACGTGCCGCGCGACGCCAACGAGCTGGCCACCGCCCACACCGACGGCGTGGCCGCGATCGTCCGCATCAACGAGGGTTGGTTCGGCGTCGAAAACGCCCGTCGCCACGAGTGGACTTGGTCGCCCGGCAGCGGCACGGTGGAGTTTCAGGCGTGGCCGCGCCGCGCGCGCACAGTGCGGCTCGAGTTTACGTTGCGCTCCCTCGCCCCGCGCACCGTCGAAATCGCCCAACCCGGCCGCGCCGTCACGCGCGTGACGGTCGGCACCCGCCCGCTGGCGACGCACATCGACGTGCAACTCGGCGAAGACGGCCGCGCGCGCGTGCGGTTTTCCACCGACACCCCCGGCGTCCCCGAAAGCCCGCACGCCGACGCCCGCGCGCTCACGTTCGCGCTCTACGATCCGCGCCTCGTTCTGGAGAAACGGTAGCCCATGTCCGCGCCCCTCCTCCTCGATCTCACGCACACGTGCCACACCCGTGCGCGCACGGGGATCCAACGCGTGGCGCGCGCGCTCCACGCGGAACTCGGCGCGCACGCCCGCCCCGTCACGCACGATCCGCACCTCGGCGCGTGGCGCGCGCTCCAGCCGTGGGAACACGCCAACCTCGCCGCCGTCGGCGCCGCCGCGCAACGCCGCGCGCACTGGCCGCTCGCCGCCAAGCTGCGCGGCCACGCGCGGCGCTGGCTCGGCGGCGGCGATTCCTTCGCTCTCGGCTCCCAGCTCTCAATTCCCAGCTCCGCCGCCGCCGGCCTGCTCGTGCCGGAAATTTTTTCGCCTGCGGTGGCGGCGGCGTTGCCCGAACTTTTTGCCGCGACGCGCGGTCCGCACGCCGCGATTTTCTACGACGCGATCGCGTTGCAGTATCCGGAGTTCACGCCGGCGAAGACCGTCGCGCGTTTCCCCGCCTACCTGCAGGAGTTGCGGCGGTTCGACGGCATCGCCGCCATCTCCGCGACGGCGCGCGACGCGCTGCTCGACTACTGGCGCTGGCTCGGCGTCACCGACGCCCCGCCCGTCGTCGCGATCCCCCTCGGCGTCGATCCGCCGGCGGCGACCAACGCGACCGAACCCGCGAACAGATTCTCCGCCTCCGCCCCCGCCGCGCCCCCGACGATCCTTTGCGTCGGCACCATCGAGGGACGGAAAAACCACCTCGCGCTGCTCGATGCGTGCGAGGCGTTGTGGCGCGACGGCGCGCGCTTCGAGCTGCGCATCGTCGGCCTCGCGAACCAGGAAACGGGCGCCGCCGCGCTCGCCCGCCTGCGCACGCTCCAAGCCGCCGGCCGCGCGCTGCGCTACGACGGCCCGCTCAGCGACGCCGCGCTCGCGACGGCGTATGCGACGTGCGCGTTGACCGTTTACCCGTCGCTCGTCGAAGGCTTCGGCCTGCCCGTGATCGAGAGCCTCGCGCACGGCCGGCCCTGCGTGTGCTCCGCGCGCGGCGCGATCGGCGAATCGTCGACGGGCGGCGGCTGCGTGGCGCTCGACCGCGTGGACGCCCCGGCGCTCGCCGACGCGCTGCGCGGGCTGTTGGCCTCGCCCGAAAAAATCCGCGCCCTCGCGACGGCGGCGCGCGCCCGGCGTTTTCCGTCGTGGGCCGACTACGCCCGCGCCCTCGCCGACTGGATGCCGACGCTGCGCCGGAGAAACTAGCCCGCCGCGCTAGCACCACCACCGCCGCAACCGCATCCGCCCGCCGACGCATCCGCCCGCCGATGCGCCGCGGCCCGGCGAAAATCCCGCATCGCATCGACCACACCGAAACGTATTTCACGTTTCCCCGCCCCCCCCAACCCCCACCGCCACCCCGCACCTCCTCCCGGCCATGCGCTTCTCCCATCCCCCCAC
>JBEANZ010000216.1:0-4012 GCA_041165185.1 Verrucomicrobiota bacterium
TTCGTGCGGAGGAGAATTTTTTCGAGGTCGGCGACGGCGAGCTGGTCGAGGACCGAGACGACGGGGAGGCGGCCGATGAACTCCGGAATCATGCCGAAGCGGATGAGGTCCTCGGGGGCGAGCGACTTCATCATCTGTTCGGGCCGGAGCGACTGCTCCTGTTGCGCGGCGATGGCGGAGAAGCCGAGGCTGCGCGAGCCGAGGCGGCGTTGCACGATGCCGTCGAGGCCGACGAACGCGCCGCCGCAGATGAACAGGATATTCGAGGTGTTGATCTGGATGTAGTCCTGATTCGGGTGCTTGCGGCCGCCCTGCGGGGGGACGTTGCACGTGGTGCCCTCGAGGATTTTTAGCAGCGCCTGCTGCACGCCCTCGCCGGAGACGTCGCGGGTGATGGAAACGTTTTCCGTCTTGCGGCCGATCTTGTCGATTTCGTCGATGTAGATGATGCCGCACTCGGCTTTCTTCACGTCGTAGTTCGCGGCCTGCACGAGGCGGAGGACGACATTTTCCACGTCTTCGCCGACGTAGCCGGCCTCGGTGAGCGTGGTGGCGTCGGAGATCGCGAAGGGCACGTCGAGGATCTTGGCGAGCGTGCGGGCGAGGAGGGTCTTGCCTGAGCCGGTGGGGCCGACGAGGAGGATGTTGCTCTTCTCGACCTCGACGTCGTTGAACTCGGGGGCGAGCGCGGCCGGGTCGCGGAGCGACTGGCCGGAATCAAACATCAGGCGCTTGAAGTGATTGTAGACGGCGACGGAGAGGACTTTTTTCGCGTGGTCCTGGCCGATGACGTGGTCGTCGAGGGTGCGCTTGAGGTCGGCGGGCTTGACGAGGCGGAAGGCGGGCTTGGCCTCCACGGCGGGCGCCTTCACCTCGCGGTCGATGATGGTCTTGCAGACGTTGACGCAGGAGTCGCAGATGTAGACGCCCGGACCCGCGATGATTTTTTTGACCTCGGCCTGCGACTTGCCGCAGAACGAGCAGAGGGTCATGCGCGCGGATTTGGCCATGGGCGGGGAGCGTGCGGCCGGCGGGCGTCGAGTCGAGCGCGGAGGCGGCGTAAGACGCGCCCGCTCAGGCGGCCGTGGGCACGGTGATGGCCTGAGCCTCGCGGGTGGATTTCACGACGTGGTCGACGAGGCCGTAGTCTTTCGCCTCGGCCGCGCTCATGTAGTAGTCGCGGTCGGAATCTTTCTCGACCTGCTCGGCGGTCTTGCCGGTGTGCTTGGCGATGGTCTCGTTGAGGGTCTTGCGCCAGCGGAGGATTTCGCGCGCGGCGATGGCGATGTCGGCCGTCTGGCCGCCGGCGCCGCCGCTGGGTTGGTGGAGCATCACGCGGCTATTCGGGAGGGCAAAGCGTTTGCCCTTCGTGCCGGCGGCGACGAGGACGGTGCTCATGCTCGCGGCCATGCCGACGCAGTAGGTGACGACGTCGCACTGGAGGAAATTGAGCGTGTCGTAGATCGCCATGCCGCTGGTGACCGAGCCGCCGGGGGAGTTGATGTAGAGGTGTATGTCCTTCTTCGCATCCACCATCTGGAGAAACAGCAACTGGGCAATGACGAGGTTGGCCACGTCGTCATTGATCGGGGTGCCGATGAAGAGAATCCGGTCCTGCAGGAGCCGCGAGTAGATGCTCATCTGCACCTTTCCTCGGCCGGTATCCTCGATAATTGAAACGTCGTAGCTCACGTGGTGGTGGGTTGGTGTTTATCGGCTCAAACCGCCTTCGGCTGAACCGTGGTGACCGTAGCTTTGGCGACCAACAAATCAACCGCCTTGTCGAAAATGATGTTCTGCTGCACCTGGCGGAGCATGTTTTGATCGGTGCTGAGCTGCTTCATCAGCTTCTCGGGCTTCTGCTGCGAGCGCATCGATTCGCGATAGAGCCAGGCGTCGATGTCGGACTCGTCGACGGTGATTTTTTCCTGCTCGGCGATTTTCGCGAGGACGAGTTGGAGGCGGATCCGATTGGCTGCGGCTTTGCGCGCGCCCTCGAAGAGCTCCTTCTTGTCCTTCTCGAACTGCTCCTGCGGCACGCCGCGCCGCATGTTTTCTTCGATGAAGTTCCGGAGCACGCCCTGCGTCTCCGACGCGACGAGCGACTCGGGTGCCTCGAAATTCAACTGCGCCGCGAGCGCGTCGGTGACTTGGCGACGCTGCGCGGCGCGGTTCTGGCCTTCCTTCTGGAGCTTGAGGTTGTTGCGGATGTTGGTCTTCAGGGCGTCGAGGCTGTCGGCCTGATGCGCCTTCAGGAACTCCTCGTCGATGGCCGGGAGCACGCGCTCGCGGATTTCCTGCACGTCGACGGCGTAGACGGCCGCCTTGCCCGCGAGGGCGGGGACCGGCGCGAAATCGGCGGGGAAGGTCACGTTGACGCTCTTCTTGTCGCCGGCCGCGACGCCCGCGAGCTGCTGGCCGAGGCCCGGGATCACGCCCGCGTTCGCGGTGCCGTCGACCTCTTCCCACGTCTGCGGGACTTTGCCGTAAAGCTGCTTGTCGGGGACGAGTTCGGCGATGGGCTTGCCGTCGATGTTGCCCTCGTAACCGAGTTTCACGTAGTCGCCCTTTTGCGCGGGGCGCGCGGCGGCCTTGAAGTCGGCGCGCTCGTTGCGCATCCCCTCGACCACGCTGTCGACTTCGGCATCGGTCGCATCCACCGGTGCGATCTCGGTCGGGAGGCCGGCGTAGGCGGGCAACGCGAACTCCGGGCGCACGTCCACGGTCACCGTGATCGTCGCGGGCTGGCCGGCGGCGACGGTGCCTTCCTCGACATTGACGACGTTGAGCACGTCGAGCTTTTCCTTCTCGAGGCCCTCGCGGTAGGCGCGGGCGAGGACCTTCTGGTTGAACTCCTCCCTGATCTGCTTGCCGAACTGGCGCGTCACGACGGCGACAGGCGCCTTGCCCGGGCGAAAACCGGGGAGGCGCGCGACCTTGACGATTTCGGCGACGACGGCCGTGTGCTCGGCGGTGACTTCGGCGGCGTCGAGTGTGACGACGAGGCTTTTGCGGGTGGCGGAGACGGTGTTCAGTTGAACGTTCACGGGAATTTTGCGGCGGGTTTTCTGGACAGAATCGCGCACGCTAGGGTGGGGGAGGGGACGGTCAATGCCGGATTCGCCCGCGCTTTCGCCCGCGCCAACCGTTGCGTGATCCCCCGCGCCGTCTGCGCGCTTGCGCGCCGGGAGCGCGGGGCGTTTCGTCGCGCGCGATGCCGAGCCTCCGCCAACTCCTCCGCGCGCACGCGCCGCTGCTCGTGCTCGATGCCGCCTCGGCCTGCGTGCAAGTCGGCTGGCTCGCGGGCGAAGGCGACGCGCGGTGGGAGACGTGCGCGGACGACGCGGGCGTGGGGATTTTCCGGTGCCTCGAAAAACTCGCCCTCGATCCCGGCGCCGCGGGCGCGTGGGTGTTTTGCGACGGCCCCGGCTCGGTGCTCGGCATCCGCACGACGGCGATGGCGCTGCGCACGTGGGCCGTCGTGGCGCCGCGCCCGGCGTTTGCCTACCACGGTCTCGCGGTCGTCGCCCACGCCCTGGACCGCGACGACGTGACCGTGATCGCGGACGCTCGGCGCGAGTCGTGGCACGCGCTGCGGCGCGGCGGGAGCCTGCGCCGCGTGGCGACGACCGAGCTCGGTGCGGAGGGGGCGTTGGTGATGCCGGAGAATTTTCGCCACTGGTCGCCGCTTCCCGCCGGCGTGTCGACGACGAGTTACGCGCTCGCCGAGTTGTTGCCGCGCATCGCGGACGCGGACGTGTTTCGCGCGACGGCGGCGCCGGAGGCGTTTCTCCACGAAGAACCGAGCTACGCGACCTGGTCGCCGCACATCCACCGCGCGCCGTGATCCGCGCGCCGCCGGACCGCGGCGCGCGCCGCGTCCCGCGCCAAGGTCTCGCCAATCGTCAGCCCCCGAGGATAACCTCGTCGAGGTGCCGGATGATCAACTCCTGCACCGTCGCCAGGAAGAGGTAGCACATGAGCGCGCGCCGCGTGCGTTCGCCGAGCGGAG
>JBEANZ010000217.1:0-2823 GCA_041165185.1 Verrucomicrobiota bacterium
TAGGCGCGGATCGGTTTGCCGGAGGCCTTGAAGTCGAGGAGCGCGGCGCGGACTTCCTTGAGCGCGGCAAACCCCGAGCCGAAGCCGGAGGGGTTCATCTCGCCCGTGATGAAGAGCCCCGCCACGCGCGCATCTTTCGCGGCGGCGCGGAGGGCGTTGGTGACCGCGCGGAGCTGCAGCGTGTGATCGCGCCCGCCCGACAGCGGCCCGAGATCGACGGGGGGCGGGGCGTCGGTGAGGTTGCCCGACAGATCGAAGACGACGTAGGCGCCGCGCTCGACGGAGGGCGCGGGCTTCTCGCCGCCAAGGGAGGCGAGCGCGACGACCACCAGAATGCACAGCACAAACGCGCCGCCGAAAAACAGGAGCAGCGCCACGAGGGCGCCGAGCAGCGAGGTGAAGAAATTTTTCATGCGCGCGCGGACCGTAGCCGCTGGCCCGCGCGGCTCCAGTCGAAACGCCGCGCTCAACCCGCGCCGCTTCGGGCCGATTATTTCCACGATGTCCCGCGCCGCCGCCACGAACGAGTTGCACCCCGTCGCGCCGCTGCTCACCTTCCGCGCCATGTCCGAGCAAAAGGAGCTGTTAACCACCCACCGCAAGGCGCTCACCGTCAACCTGAGCGAGGAGCAATACGGCACCTTCGCCGAAATCGGCGCCGGCCAGGAAGTGGCGCGCGTGTTCTTCCAGGCCGGCGGCGCCTCCGGCACGATCGCCAAGACGATCTCGGCCTACGACATGACGTTTAGCGACGCCATCTACGGCAAATCCCCGCGCTACGTCTCACGCGAACGCCTCGGGCTCATGCTCGACCACGAGTATCAGTTGCTCATCGAGCGGCTCGCGGCGCAACGCGGCGCGCGCACGACGTTTTTCGCGTTTGCCGACACCGTCGCCACGAAAAACTTCAAGGGCACCAACGAGGCGCACGGCTGGATGGGCATCCGTTTTCAGACCACGCCCGGCGGCGCCCCGAGCGAGATCGTCCTCCACGTGCGCATGTGGGACAAGGACGCCCTCCTCCAGCAACAGGCCCTCGGCATCATCGGCGTGAACGTCATCTACGGCGCGTTTCACTACCACGCGGACCCGAAGAAACTCATCGAGTCGCTCGCCGACAACGTCGGCGCCGATCGCATCGAGGTCGACATGCTGAAGTTCAGCGGTCCCGCCTTCGCCGGCGTGGACAACCGCCTCATGTCGCTCCACCTCGTCCACTACGGGCTGACGAACGCCGTGATGTTCGGGCCCGCCGGCGACGTGCTCCAGCCGTCCGAGGTGCTCTACAAAAAGGCGATCCTCGTGGAGCGCGGGAGTTTCCGGCCCGTCACGCACGTCAACGTCGACATGCTCAACTGCGCCACCGCCCAATTCGTCCAGGAGCCCGCCGTCAAGGGCAAGGACGTGATCGTGCTCATGGAGATCACGATGAACAACCTCCTCGCCGCCGGCGAACTCGACGCCCAGGACTTCCTCTCGCGCGTCGATCTGCTGAGCGACATCGGGTTCACCGTCCTCATCTCCAACTACTCGGAGTATTTCCGCCTCACCTCGTATTTCCGCCGCTACACGAAGGAGATGATCGGCGTCGCGATGGGCATCAACAACCTCATCGAGATCTTCAACGAGAAGTATTACGAAAATCTCGAGGGCGGCATCCTTGAGTCGTTCGGCCGGCTCTTTCGCAACGCCGTCAAACTCTACGTCTACCCGATGCGCCAGGAGGCCTACGACAAATACCTCACCACCGGGCAGACCGTGCCACACGGCTCGGTGGCGAGCCACGCGTTTGCCTCCGGCGTGCTCATCCACTCGCGCAACGTGCAGGTGACCGATCACCTGCGCAGCCTCTACGATCACCTCGTCGAAAACCACTACATCGACAGCATCGTCGGGTTCGACCGCGACATCCTCCACATTTTTTCCCGCGAGGTCCTCCGCCGCATCAAGGAAAACGATCCCACGTGGGAAACGATGGTCCCGGCGGCCGTCGCCGCCGCGATCAAAAAGCGCGGCTTGTTCGGCTACGCGCCACCCGCCGCCCTCGCCGCCTCGGCGTAACGCGTCCGCCGTCGGCCGATTTTTTTCCACGTGCTCACCCAGCTCGACGACGAACTCTGGGAACTCGACGCGCCGCTCACGGTGCTCGGCATGGCCATCGGGCACCGCATGACCGTGGTGCGGTTGCCGGGGGATTTTCTCTGGGTCCACTCGCCGGTCGCGTATTCCCCGGCCATCGCGGCGGCGCTCGCTCGACTCGGCCCCGTCGGCCACGTCGTCGCGCCCAACTGCATCCACGACACCTATCTCGAGGCGTGGTTTACCGCGTATCCGACGGCACGGTTTCACGGCGCGAAGGGTTTCTCGCGCTTCCGCCCCGACCTGAAATTTACCGACGCGCTCGGCGACACGCCCGACTCCGCGTGGTCCGGCGTCCTTGATCAACGCGTGTTGCGCGGGATGCCGCGGCTCAACGAGGTCGCGTTCCTCCACCGCGCGAGCCGCACCCTCATCGTCGCCGATCTGGTGTTCAACCTCGGCCCCGAGATGCCATTCCTCAGCCGCGTGCTCCTGCGCGTAAACGGCTGCTACTGCAAATTCGGCCCCTCACGCCTGCTCAAAACCACGATCAAGGATCGCGCCGCGCTGCGAACCTCACTCGACCACGTGCTCGCGTGGGACTTCGATCGCGTGATCGTGAGCCACGGGAAAAATCTGAAAGCAGGCGGCAAGGAAGCGCTGCGCGCGGCCTTCGCCTTCCTCTGAAACCGGGACGGAACTGTCTGTCATTCTGAGCGCAGCGAAGAATCCACTTGGGTCCTC
>JBEANZ010000218.1:0-6840 GCA_041165185.1 Verrucomicrobiota bacterium
CTGCGCGGCGCCGATTCGCCCCAAGAAAAGCAAACTCGGCCGGGCGCAATCTCGATCGCCGTCACGGAGTTTTCTCGGCGATGACCACACGCCGCGCCGCGCTGTTGGCGGCGATGACCGGGGCATACATCGCGGAGGCGCCGCCGGCGGAAACAATGAGGTGGAAACCTACCACGGTCGCGCGAGCGAGGCATGCGCCCCGGGGCGAGGCCGTGGAGATGGCCCGCATCCATTTACCCCAAACGCCGCGCGCCGCGCAGCCATTTGGTTTGATTTGGCGGCGCGCGCGCCAAAACCTCCCCGCACCATGCTGCAACGTTACACCCGGCAGATGACCTACTTTAACCCCTACGCCGGCGACGCCGCGCGCTCGCGCGAGCACTGGTTGAATTATTTGAACGACGCCACGCTCGCGAAATACACGGCGGATTCCATCGGTGGTTTCATCGAGCGATCCAGTCGCGAACAGTTGGCCGCGCTCGATGATATCAACGGCACCCTGAACGCGGGCTTTGGCGGGATAAACGATGGCCTCGTAGCGTTCGCGGACGGCATCCAAGGCCTCGCGGACCGGCAGGAGCAGAGCAACCAATTGCTCGCCTACGCCAACGCGTATCTGGAAGACATCAACCACGGGATCGGCGAGGCCAACGCGTGGCTGGAGAGCATGGATTCCCGCCTCTCCCTGATGCTGGAAGAGCAGCGGATCGGCAACGTGCTGGCGGAAAATATCGCCGAGTTCCTCCACATCCCCGAGAGCGAAAAGGAGCGCCATCGCTGGATCACGATGGGGCTGAAGTTTTTCAAGAGCGCCGGCCGCGACGCCGATTTTTATCCGGATGCGCTCAAGTATTTTCACCTGGCCGAGGCCGCCATGCCGGAGGACTACTTTGTCCTGCGCCAGATCGGGATGCTGCACCTGTATGCGGCGCCGTTGCTCGATCTCGAAAAGGCCGCGGACTATCTCACCCGCGCGGGGAAATACGCCTCGGTGGAGAGTCATCCGGACGCCGTGCGCCTCGGCCACGTGCTGGCGAAATCCGTGCTCCAGCGGTTCCGCGATCAACCCGACGCCACGGCCGGCGACATCGCGGCCTTCGCCGTGGAGTCTTATCGCCACGCTGCGGCCGCCCGTTACGCGCTGGGCGGCTTCGCGGAAGCGCTCCGGCACATCGAAAAGGCGCTCGGTCTCGACGCGGACTCCAGCGCGTTGCGGTTCCTCCAGGGCAAGTATCTCGCGGCGGCTGGCCGGCACGATTTGGCGTTGGCGGCGGTGGGGGCGTTGCCGGCAAATGACGAGACGATCGCCGCCGTCGCGGCCGACTTGGATTTGGCGGCCTCGGTCGCGCCGCGTTGGTTGCCGGGGGCGAAGATTGCGGCGGCAGCGGCGAAGGCCGCGGCCGAAGCGGTGGCGGCGGCGGAGAAAGCGTTGGCGCTGGCGCGGGGCGAACTGGTGCGAATTTCTCCGGGGTCATTTGTGATGGGGAGTAAGACGGGAATGTCCGACGAGCAGCCGGTGACGCGCGTGACCCTCACCACGGCGTTTTGGCTGGGCAAGACGCAGGTGACGCAGGCGCAGTGGAAGACGGTGATGGGGAGCGCCCCCAGTCACTTCAAAGGCGAGTCGCTGCCGGTGGAATGTGTTTCGTGGGACGACGCGATGGAATTTTGCCGGAAGCTGACCGCGCGGGAGCGGGCGGCGGGGAGTTTGCCGGACGGCTATGTCTATACGCTGCCGACGGAGGCGCAGTGGGAGTATGCGTGCCGGGCGGGGACGACGGGGGATTACGCGGGGGATCTGGAGGCGATGGCGTGGTTTAGTGACAATGCCGGCGGCATGACGCACCCCGTCGCGACCAGGCAGGCCAATGCGTGGGGGTTGCACGATATGCACGGTAATGTGTGGGAATGGTGCGCGGACTGGTATTCGGGCCAACTGCCGGGTGGCAGCGTGAGCGATCCGAAGGGGGCGGCTTCGGGCTCCAACCGCGTCCGCCGCGGGGGCAGTTGGGCTGACGACGCGGGCCACGCTCGCTCCGCGTTTCGCCTCAACGGCTCGCCCGGCTTCCGCTTCCGCAACCTCGGTTTCCGCCCCGCCCTCAGCTTCAGTCCGTAGTGGTGTGAGCTAAACCAGCAAAAACCAGCACAAGAGCGAGCGGAGGCGCGCGGGGCGGGCAGGGGAGGAGGGACGACGACCCGGCCAGCCCCGCGGGCCGTAGCGAGCGGGGGTCCGGGGGCGCAGCCCCCGCGAAAAAATTTGGAAAATCATGCGGGTTTCAATTTTCGCTGTCGCGGCGGGTAACGGGCTCGGAGCCCCCGGCGCGGCCGAGAACCACGCCGAGAAAATCTTTGCCTCGGCGCGCCACGCACCCAGGTTCGCGGCATGACGAACGACACCGTCGCACTGGGCGTGGACGACAGCCTGCTGGAATCGGCCGCCCACTGTTTGGACGACGCGAGCGTGCAGGCGCTGGAGCAACTCAAACTCGCGCCCCCGGCCCAGGCGCGACTCGACGAGTTGGCGGACAAGGCCAACGACGGCCGGCTCTCCGCGAGCGAGGCGCGGGAGTATGACCGGTTTATCGAGCTGGGAGACATCCTCGCGACGCTGCGCCTGAAGGCCGGGCGGCCGCTCGGCACGACGACGGCCTCATGAGCGAGGCACTGCCGGCGGCGGTGCGCGCGCGGGCCGAGGGGGCGGGCGGATTTCCACTCGCTCACGCTCGCAGCTACGAGTGGGGCGCCCGCAGTCGTGCGTGTGGACTCACCATGGGGCCCGGGGAAAGCGACCCACCGATGCAGCCCGTGCCTTGGTTCGTAGTTCCGGCTTCAGCCGGTGCCTTGTGCCCGTGCCGACGCCGACACGCGTGGTGTGCCGACGGGGTGAAACAAGAAAAAGTGGGGCAGCGGTCCGGGTGGCACCAGCGTTCCCCCGGCCCGCGTTGGCGGCGGGGAGTGGCGTCCATGTGTCGGGCGACCCGCGCCACATTTCATTCTCGCCGCGGCTCAGCTCATCGAGCGCTTCGCGGTGACTTGGCGGGGGAGTTGGGGTGTGGCGGCCCCATTGCGTTTTCCATCGTCTGCGCCGTCCTGACCACGCGAACAGACCAAGGCACCGGCTGAAGCCGGAACTACCAACACAGAAGCCAATCAGGGCACCGCTCCTTCTCGGCCGGCCCGAACGCCTGGCTCCGGCCTCGGTCAATACGTTGGACGACACGCTCCCTTTTCCACCGGTGGTTGCTCGTTCAGCCACCGCGTTGACGCCCGCGTTCACCACCGCTTCAGCGCCAAGCTGCGGATCGCGGCTTTGGTCTGGTAGGTCGCGAGGCCGAGGGGGAGCGATTGCTCGATGTCGCCGGGGCGCAGGGAGATTTTCTTCCCGGCCGTCTCCAGGTCCACCGTCTTTTGGTCGTCGATCCAGGCTTCGATTTTTTCCGGGGTCACGCGCACGCGGATGCGATACCAGCGGTCGCTTTTGAATTCCTGACCCTGGCTCGTCTCGTTTTCGGAGGCGTCCATGCCGTCGATGCTCGAGAGGCCGACCACCATGCCGCTCCAACCACCGACGACGAACGTGCATGCGTCCGCGCCGACGGGAAACGTGAGGCCGCAAAAAAAATCGCTCCCCTCGACGCGCATCGCTTCGAGCGAAATCTCGTAGTTCGTGCGCGGCAGCTTTGCGCCGTCGGCCCACGTGAGGCCGCAAAGGTAGTCGGTTTTCGGGATGAGGATCGCCGGGCCGCCGGGAAACGCGCGCTCGACCTTCACCTCGCGCTGCGTGTCGAACGCGGACTGTTTCCAACCGGCGAGCGTGGCGCCGTCGAAGAGCACCGGCGCGGCCATCGGCGCCACTTTTTCGGCGGCGAGCTTTTCCGCACCAACGAGCGCGCCCGCCAGCGCGAGTGCGGCGGCGACGATTCGGAGGCGGAGCGCCGGCTTCATCGCCAGAGGCCGACGAGGTCGTCGGTGTGGACCCAGCCGGTTTGACCGGACTCGAAGGCGAGGCGCGTCCACGTGAGAAACGTCTTGTCCGCCACCGCCACGCTACCGGGCGCGAGCGCGGTGGTTTTCTGCGTGGTGTCGGCGTCGGTCGGGATCGAGCGGAGCGTGGCGGCGCGCCACACGACGACCGCGCGGGCGTCGGCCGCCGCGCCGTAGGCCCGCCAGCCGAGCGCGGAAACCGCGACGGCGACGACCGCCAACACGAGCACCGCCCCCGACGCGAGCGCGAGCGCGCGCGGGCGGCGGCCGTAGCTCCACGCGAGCAGCCCGATAACCGCGAGAGCAGCGAGCGCGGCGCCGGCGACGAGGAGGCGTTGCCATTGCGCGGGCGAGTGGTGGCGGGCGAATTCGGCCGCGGGTTCGTGGCGGACAAACGGCGCGAGCGGCGCGGGCACGAAGCCGGCCTTCTCGTGCGCGAGCGCGAGGTGCCAGCGGACGGACGGGTGACCGGGGCGCTGCACAAACGCGGCGCCGGCGTGCGCGGCGGCCTCGCCCGCGCGGTCCTGCTGGGCGAGGGCGAGCGCGAGGTTGTGCCGCGCGATCCAGTCGGCGGGGTTCTTCGCGACGGCGGTGCGCCAGGATTTTTCGGCGGACGCGAAATCGCCGGCGCGATAGGCGTCGGCGGCGGGGTAATTTGAAATCTGGGATTTGAGACTTGAGCCGGCGGCGTCGGCCGCGCGGAGCGCGACAGCGGGCGCGAGCAACGCCACGGCGAGCAACGCGGCAAAGGGAAACAGGTTGCGCGGGAGCAGCGCGCGGAGCGGGTTGGCGCCGGGGAGGCGTTTCGCGGCGAGCGCGGCCTCGGCGCGGGCGCACCAATCGGAGGGCAGCTCGGGTTTCGCGCCGTAGAGCGCGCGGTCGCACTCCGCCCAGAGCGCGGACCACGCGGCGTCGGTGAGCGCGGACGCACCGGGCGCGGCGTGGGCGAGTTGCCAGAGGGTCGCGGTGTCGCGCTGCCAGGCGTGGAGGAGTGGCGAACCAAGAGCTGAGAGCTCAGAGCTGAGAGCCGAGCCGGAGGAGCCGCCGGACAGTGGCGCGGCGGTGTGCGGCGTGGATTGGATGGCGCGGATCGTTTGGGCGAGGCGGAGGCGGGCTTCGCGTTGCGGGCGCAGCGGGTCGGTGAGTTGCGCGCGGCGGTGGGCAAACGCGGCCCACACCGCGACGACGATCGCGAAGGGCGCGAACGCGAGCAGGACGACCGAGCGCGTCGACAGCGGCGCGGCGGCGACCTCGGAGCCGGGCAACGGATCGCGCGGAAGGATGGCGGGCGGGGCGGGGACTTGGGCTTTCGATTTTTGAGTTTCGATTTTCGCTTCGGGCGAGGCGGGCCCGCGCGCGTCGTCGGCGGAGTTTCCGCCCGGCGGTTGGAAAAGTTTCGGCGCGTCGGGGGCGACGACCGTCACCACGGTGCGGGGCGCGGTGAGCGTGTGGTAGGCGCCGGTTTTCGGATCGAAGTAGGCGAGCTTGACCGGGCCGAGCGCGTAGGTGCCGGGCTTGGCGGGCACGAGCACGACATCCTCGGCGAGCGTCGATTCGAAGAGTTTTCCCTCGGCGTTGGTGCGCTTCGCCTTGGGCTGCACGACTTGGAAATCCTTGGAGACCTCGCGCGTGGGGAGCCCCTCGATCGCGGGCCAGTTGCCGGTGCCGCTGAGCTCAAGGGTCCACGTGATCGGTTCGCCGGGGGCGGCTTTTTGGGGGACGACTTTCGAGACGAGCTGGAACTGGCCGACCGCGCCCGTGAACTCCGGCGGCGCGGGCGGCAACGGGCGCACCTCGAGCGTCGGCTGATCGGAGGTGACGGTGATGGGCTCCATGCGGGCTTGGGTGAAGAAGCCCGCGCCGATGGTGCCGGTTTGCACGCTGAGGGCGTGGCTCGCGGCCTCGAGCTTGAAGGTGTTGGGTTTCGCCACGAAGGCGCGCGTGCGAAACGCCACGCGCACGCGGCGCTCGCCGCCCGCGGAATCCTCGGTGACGTCCGGCTTCGACCAGTCCTCGACGGTGAGCGGGCCGGGCGTCCAGTCGAAGTTCGGCTGGATTTGCGGGTTCACGCGGCGCGCGGCGGTGAGCTCGTAGCCGAGGGCAAACACCTCGCCGGCCCAGACGGCGGTGCGCGCGGGGAGGAGTTTCGAGGAGGCGAGCGACGACGCCACGGTCGCCGTCGGCGCGCCGACATCGAAGGCGGCGACGCGCTGCGGGCCCTTGGTGGTCTTAACCGTAAACGCGGGGATTTGCACGGGGGCGTTTTGCCGCGAGCGCACCGAATAGACGTAAGAGACGGTGCGGCGCACGTCGAAGTTCACCACGTTGGTGCTGCTCGACTGGCCGAGCAGTTGGAACGAAACGCCAGGCACGTTCGGCAATTCGGGCGTGCCGTCGGGCCCGCAGTCCTCGAACACGAGTTGCACGGCGCCGCTCGCCGAATCGGAGGGTTCCCAGCGCACGGACTGCGCGCGGGCGGCGGCAGCGCCGACGAGGGCGAGGAGGGCGAGGAAGAGAAAACGGAAAAGTCGGCGTGGGCGGTTCATACCAGTGGCGTGGCGAAGAGTAACAAGGTAGGGCCGCCGCTTGTCGGCGCGCCGTCGCGGCTATCGCGCGAAAAAACAAATGCGGTTCCTCGCTGTTTCCGGTGTGGAGCCGTCGAGGATTGGGAGCCCTGAAGGGGCGAAAAGTGGAAAGCCCAGGGCAACGCCCTGGGGACGGTCCGTCGTAAGAATCCAAGCCCTGAAGGGGCGAAACCGCGCGAGGGTGTCGCCCCTTCAGGGCGAAGACATTTTCCAATCCGATTCCCAGGGCGTTGCCCTGGGCTATCGACTCTCGCCCCTTCGGGGCTGCTGA
>JBEANZ010000219.1:0-7073 GCA_041165185.1 Verrucomicrobiota bacterium
GGCGAGCGCGCGGCGATCGGTGGGGGAGAAATGCGTGCGGCGCAGGAAATCGTCGAGGGAGGTGAACGCGGCCGCGGCGCGGGCGCGGAGCATGGCGGTCGCGGTGGTTTCGCGCAGGCCTTTCACCAGGCGCAGGCCGAGGCGGATCGTGTTTTCGCCCTCGACGGTGCAGGCCCACTGCGAGTGCTGCACGCAGACGGGATTTGATTTCAACCCGTGGCGGCGGCCGTCCTGCAACAGCGAGGCGGGCGAGTAGAAGCCCATCGGCTGGTGGTTGAGCAGGCTCGCGAAAAATTCCGCGGGGCGGTGGACCTTCAGCCACGTGCTCGCGTAGGCGAGCATCGCGAAGCCGATGGCGTGCGACTCGGGGAAACCGTAGGCGGCGAAGGTGCGCGCGGAATCGCAGACGCGGCCGACGACGGCCTCGTTGTGGCCCTCACGGCGGAGCGCGAGCATGAGCTTGGCGAGCGCGGCGTGGAGCTTCTCGGGGTTTTTCGTGAAGCCCATCGCGCGGCGCAGCTCCTCGGCCTGGGCGCCGGTGAATTTCGCGAGCGTCATCGACAGCTCGAGCATCTGCTCCTGGAACAGAATCACGCCGCGCGTGCGCGCGAGGATGGGTTTCACGAGGGCCTCGACGCTCGGGTCGATGTAGTCGTCGGCCTCGAGGCCGTCGCGGCGGCGGATGAGCGGGTGGACGAGTTTGCCGGTGATGGGGCCGGGGCGGATGATGGCGACCTGCATCGCGAGGTCGTAGAGATCGCGCGGCTTGAAACGCGGGAGCGTGGCCATCTGGGCGCGACTTTCGATTTGGAAAACGCCCACGGTGTCGGCGGCGCGGATCTTTTCGTAGGTCGCGGGATCGCCGGGGGGGATGTCGTTGAAATTGTGCGGGCCGCCGCGGTGCGCGCAGAGTTCAAACGAGTCCTGCAACACGGCCATCATGCCGAGGCCGAGGAAATCGATTTTGATGATGCCGAGGTTTTCGCAGTCGTCCTTGTCCCACTGGCAGACGCTGCGGCCGGGCATGGTCGCGGGCTCGAGGGGCACGACTTTATCCAGTTCGTTTCGGGAGATCACCATGCCACCGGAGTGCTGCCCGAGGTGGCGCGGCAGGCCGCGCACGAGCGCATGGAGTCGCACCATCGCCTCGGCGCGCGGATGCTGCGCGCCGATGCCGGAGAGCTTGAGCTGCTGCTGGAGATCGAGGGTCTCGGGGAAATCGCCGTTGGCGTAGAGGCTGGAAAAGCGGTCCATCGCATCGTCGCCGAAGCCGAGGACCTTGCCGATTTCGCGCGTGGTGCTGCGGCCGCGGTAGGTGATGACGTTGGCAGTCATCGCGGCGCCGCGCAGGCCGTAGCGGCGGTAAACTTCCTGGATGACGCTCTCGCGCCGCTCGCCGCTCGGCAGATCGAGATCGATGTCGGGCCAGGAGGGGTTGCCGTCGGCGCCGACGCGGCCGTCGCTGAGAAAACGCTCGAAGAGGAGTCGGTGTTTGAGCGGGTTGACGGCGGTGATGCCGAGGACGTAGCAGACGGCGCTGTTGGCGGCGCTGCCGCGGCCCTGCACGAGAATTCTTTGCTCCCGCGCCCACGCGCAAATATCCCAGACGATCAGGAAATAGCCGGAGAATTTCAGGCGGGCGATGAGCGCGAGTTCCTTTTCGAGCTGGCGGTGGAGGGCGTCGGGCAACGCGCCGAAGCGCTCGTGCGCGGCGGCGAAGGTGCGCGCGCGGAGATAGGAATCCATCGTCTCGCCGGGCGGCGTGGCGAAGCCGGGGAACTGGTAGCCGAGATTTTCGAGCGTGAACGCGAGGCGCTCGTCGAGCGCGATCGTGTTGGTGAGCGCCTCGGGGCAATCGGCGAACAGCGCGGCCATTTCGCGCGGGGATTTCAGGCGGCGCTCGGCGTTGAGTTCGAGGCGGCGTCCGGCGGCGTCGAGCGTGGTGTGCTCGCGCAGGCAGGTGAAGACATCGGCGGTGAGGCGGTGTCCGGCGGTGGCGTAGTTGACGCCGCCGGTGGCGAGGCAGGGGAGGCGGTGCGCGGCGGCGAGATCGCGGAGGAAGGCGACCTCGCGGTCCTCGCCGCGGCGGCGGTGGCGTTGGAGTTCGACGTAGAGGCTGGCGGGCGCAGCGGCGGTGGCGGGGCCGAAGAGGGCGGCGAGTTTTTCGAGGGCGGAGGCGGCGGCGGCGGCGCCAGCGGTGCGCCAGGCGCGGCGAACGGGGCCGTCTTCGTCGCCAGTGAGCGCGACGAGGCCGGCGGAATATTTCTCGAGCTCGGCCCAGGTGGCGAAGCAGGGGCGCTTGCGATCGCGCGGGTCGGGAGCGTGGGGATCGCGCGGGGTGGCGCGGGCGGCTCGTCCCGGGGAATCCGAAATCACGGGCGAGACGCCCGTGCCACGCTCAACCAGTTTCGCCTCGGTGATGAGCTGGCAGAGATTTTGGTAGCCGGCGCGCGTGGCGACGAGGAGCGGGACGACGCTGCCGTCCTCCATCGTGATTTCGGCGCCGACGCGGGCGCGGAATTTTTGTTCGCGCGCGGCGGCGTAGAAACGCGGCGCGCCGTAAACGCCGTCGCGATCGATCACGGCGACGGTGGGGAGCTCGAGGCGCGCGGCCTCGGTCGCGAGGTCCTCGGGCGAGGAGGCGCCGCGGAGGAAACTGAAGGCGCTGCGGGCGTGGTGTTCGATGTAAGGCATGCGGCCCGGAATTCTCTCTGACGCTTTATCTTTCTCGTCCGCAGGTTCTGGTCTGCGGGAGAAAGATTAAGAGAAAGAGGAAAGAGAAAGATGGGTTAATCATACTCGCCCTCGACGAACCACGCGCCGTCGGTGCGGAGGAGGCGGTAGAGGCCGCCGCCGGCGAGGGCGATGTCCCACTCGAGGCGCGACCACGCGCGGTCGGTCTGCCACCAGTCGCCGCTGCTCGGCCAGGCGGCGCTGCGGAAGGAAATTTCGCCGGCCATGCGTTCGGTCCAGAGAAACGTCGGGCGGCCGTCGGCAAACTCCAGTCGCGCGGGCAGCGGCGGGCGAAAACGGCGGAGTGGCACGCCGAGGGGCGGATGCAGCGGGGGCGGCGCGAGCGGCGGAATCACGGCGGCGGGCGGGGCGAGTTGCACGGTGTCGGGGCGGTGGGTGTCGGCGAGGTGGGGCGTGCCGACGCGGTCGGAGCCGACGAGGGCGACGACGCGGGCGAGCGTTTCGGCGAAGCCGTGCGGGTCGCGGAGACCGGTGTCGAAGAGGCCCTGTTGGCGGACGAGCGGGCGCGCGGGGACGAGGTGCAACTCGACGGCGGCGATCGCAGCGGCGGTGTGGAGGGATTCGAGGTGCGTGTGCAGCGCGCGGAAAAGAATCTCGGGATCGGCGGTGGGCTCGGGCAGGCGGAAACTGCGCGCGTGGCGGGTGTCGTCTTCGAGGCGGAGCGTGAGCGCGAGTTCGGCGGCGACGTGTTGGGAGTGGATCAACTCGAGCGACAGCCGATCGACGAAACGGCGGAGTCGGAAGAGGAGCGGCTCGAGGGTGGCGATGGCGTCCTCGAACTCCAGGGCGGCGGAAAACGTTTGGGGCGGAACGACGGGGCGGAGCGGGCGCGGGGCGCCGCCGGCGGCGCGTTGGCAGAGGGCGAGGCCCTCGGCGCCGAAGCGGCGGACGAGGTCGTCGCGCGGAAGCGCGGCGAGATCGCCGAGGGTGCGGACGCCCCAGTCGGCGAGGATGGCGGCGAGCGCGGGCGACGGATCGGCGGAGGCGAGGGGGAGCGGGGCGAGGAAGTTTTTCTCGGCGTCGGGCGGGAGGAAGAGGACGGGCGGGCGGGAGAGGGCGCGGGGGCGGTGGGCGTTTGCGGCGGCTGCGGCGTCTTCGTTTTCAATTTCCTTTTGCGCGGCGGGTGGCGCGGTCGCGGCGGGGGAGAAGGATAAAGAGAAAGAGGGAAGAGAAAGATGGCGGGCGGCGTAGAGGGCGAGGAGCGGCGTGCGGGCGAGGCCGGCGGTGGCGGGGAGCGCGAGGTGGTCGAGCGCGGCGACGGCGGCGCGGGCGGCGGACTCGGATTTTTCCCGCGCGGCGCCCCGCACATCGGCGGTGCAGACGCCGGGCGCGGTGTCCTCGATCAGCGGCGAGAGGGTGAAGGCGACGGCGTGGAGCGCGGCGCGGGCTTCGGCTTCGGCGGCGGCGTTGGGCGCGCGGAGGAGGAGAGCGGGGCAGCGCGCGACGGCTTGCGGCGCGGTGAGGCCGAGGGCGACGCCGGCGGCGTGCGCGGCGGGCGTGGCGGCGAGGACGGTGGATTTTTTTCCCGTGCCGGCAAAGAGCGCGACGGGTTGACCCTCGACGGCGGGCTCGGTGCGGAGCACGGCGTGGAGGGCGAAGTCGGCGAGGTGGAGGACGGCAAACAACAGGGGAGGGCGAGGCGGGAGGGAGAGGCGCGGAGGAATCGCGCGAGGTGGGTGGCGTGCGGCGCGGGTGAGCGCGGGGCATCACAAACAAAAGCCACGAGGAGGGGGCACGATGTGGCGACGCCGCAACCGACCCCAATCCACGGAGGGGTTGGCCACAAGAAGCACAAAAAGGCGCAAAAACAGAGAGTGAGATGCAATTGAAACCATGTGGGGACGTTGGCCGGACAGATGAATGGCCCTTGGCGCGCGAGCTTGGTTTCTCCCTCTGCGGCCTCCGCGATCTCTGTGTTTCAACTGCGTATTTTTTGGGGTTAAAAAAATAGCGCCGAGAATTTGTGCGGCATGCGGTTTAGCCGGCGAGGGCGGCGGGGAGGCGTTGGCGTTCGAGGGCGGGGGCGAGGGCGGTGGCGAGCACGGGG
Source organism: Verrucomicrobiota bacterium (assembly GCA_041165185.1). Lineage (GTDB taxonomy): Bacteria > Verrucomicrobiota > Verrucomicrobiia > Opitutales > Opitutaceae > JBEANZ01. The sequence continues at coordinate 4,802 of JBEANZ010000219.1, forward strand.
CGGGCGGCGGCGAGCGCGGCGGCGGGGTGCGAGGTGGCGAGGGTGAAGCGGAGTTGCGCGCTGGGCACGGTGGCGCGCGGCGTGAGGACGACGAGGGCGAGGTCGGCGGGGGCGACGGCGCGTTGGAGGCGATACCAGAGGGTGGCGGGCGTGCGGCGGAGTTCGCGGTCGGGGGCGTGACGGAGGTCGAGGATGACGAGGGTGAGGTTGGCGTCGCGCGCGAGGAGGTCGGTGGCGGCGAGGGCGTCGGCGAGCGCGGAGTGGGGCGGCGAGGCGGTGCGGGGTGGGCAGCGGACCCACACGAGGTGGGCGAGCAGATCGGCGGGGAAGGAGGCGGGGTCGAAGGCGTCGGCGGTGTCGACGAGCGCGGCGCGGGTGCGGGCGGCGCGGGTGGCGGCGAGGAGTTGGGCGAGGAGGAGGTGGCTGCCGCAGCTCGGGGCGGTGCAGGCAAACTCGGTCAGGGCGCCGAGGGGGAGGCCGCCGGCGGCGTCATCGATCGCGGGGAGGCCCGTGCGCAGCGCGCGGGCGGCGGCGCGGGGCGCGGTCGGGAAGCGCGCGGCGAGGAGATGCCGGAGCGCCGCCAGCTTTTCGGGCGGGGCGTGCATGACGGAGGAGGACGGCGGCGAGCGAACAGAGGACGGCGGCGACGACGCCGGGGTCGGGACGGGGGCCGGAGTGCAAGCGGCGGATCAGTTGGCGAAATCGGACTCGGGGCGGGCGGTTTCGCGGAGGGGTTCCCAGAGGCGCAGGAAGGAGTGGCGGCGAAAGACCTGGAGCACGCCGGTGGCATGGAGTTCGAGGAGGATGGAGCGGAGCGGGCGGCGCGGGGCGCGGTGGAAGAGGAATTTCATGGCGAGGAGCGGGATGATTGGGTGGTGGGGCGGGCGTGAAGTGAGACGCGTGGCAGAGGCGCGGACGTGGTCGGAGTGCGGGCGCGGTGGCGGACGCGTGGCAGAAAACTCCGGCGACCGTAGCCGCGTGTGCGTGCGTATGTGCGTGCGCGTGCGAGTCCGCGTGCGCGCTGGCGCGATCAGGCGGCGGCGGTGCGGAGGAGGCCGACCATGACGCCTTGGATGACGAGCTCGGTGGCGGGCAACAGATCGGGGTAGCGGGGGTTTTCGGCGCGGAGGAAGGCGCGGCCGCGCGCCACGAGGAAACGTTTGAGGGTGGACTCGCCGTCGATGAGGGCGGCGACGATGTCGCGCGGGCGCGGTTCGCGCGGGGTGAGAAAGACGATGTCGTCCTCGACGATGTTCGCGCCGAGCATGGAGTCGCCGCGCACGCGCAGGGCGAAGAGTTTCGCGCCGGGGCGGACGCCGAGGGAGGCGGCGTCGACGGCGACGTGGCGGTCGGGCTCCTGTTCGGCGGCGACGGGGAGGCCGGCGGGAATCACGCCGTAGAGGGGGATGCGCAGGAGCGCGGTGCCGGGATGGTGCGCGGGATGGAGGAGGCCGCGGGCCTTGCCGGCGAGGCGCTGGAGGGCGCCTTTTTTGGCGAGGGCGTCGACGTGGCGTTGGACGCCGAACGGGCTCGCGAGCCCGAAGTGCGCCTGAATCTCGCGAAGGGAGGGCGCGACGCCGTGGCGTTGCTGGTGGGCGCGGATGAAATCGAGGACCTGCTGCTGCCGGGCGGTGAGGGAGTCGGTCATGATGTGTTCACTTGAACACTAATCCGCGGGAGATCAAGCCCGCAGCGCGGGCGGCGCGGAAATTTCGGCGGCGCGGGGCAAGTATGAGGTATGCCGTGGAGAAAAATTAACCCTTGGAAACCTCGGCGCCCCCGCCGACCTGGGCGGAGAATTTGGTGTTAAAACGCGGTAGGTGGAGTAATACGCCTTTAGATGAAGACCATCATGCTCAGAGCCATTTTGTTTTTGTCAGCGCTCGTCGCTTTCGGAGGGGAGCCGCCGGTTGATAAGGTTGCTGCGTTTGTCGCACAGGTTGAGGCTGCATGTCGCACTAAGGCCTACGGGACGTTGAATTCGCTCTATGGCACTGTAAGGGTTTCGGACATCATTCTAGACGAGGAGATGGAAACTTGGGATTCGTTGCTTCATCAGGGGGCATTTGATTCGGCAGAGTTTGTGCCTATTGAGAAGGCTTTGGCGAAGGCGCCAAATATAGGGCATGCCCTTCGCCAGATGGTCGGCCCAAAATTCATGAATGGTTCTTCGTATTCTCCGAGCGTTCCGGTCACGGGTATTCTCTTTGTCTACATGAAACCAAAAGGCACAGGAATGAGCGCGATGCACCCGGTGGGAGTGGAACCATCA
>JBEANZ010000220.1:0-2578 GCA_041165185.1 Verrucomicrobiota bacterium
GGATTCTCGATTTCGACGACCGCGCCCATCGCATCGAGCTTCTCCAAGCCCTCGCCGATCTTACCGGCGGCGAGCGCCTCGGCGGCGGCGCGATAGGCCGGGTTGACGGACTGGCGGCGCACCTCGCGCAGTTCGGCGACGGTGATGCGCGATTCGCGTTCCACGATCCGCGCGGCGTCGCCAGCCTCGACGCCTTTGTGCTGGCCCGAATCGCCGACGAGCACGAGGCGTGCGTCCTGCTTTTCCGCGAGATCGACGACGGCCTTGAGCTGGCGCACCGAGAGCAGGCCGTATTCGTCGATGACGACGGCTTTGTGGCGGACTGACGCTTGCAGCGCGGGATCGACGAGCAGGCGTTGCACGGTGTGCGTCTGTTGCAACGTCACACCGGCGGCGAGCCGGCCGGCCTGGCTTTGCTCCTCGCCGTCGCGGCGCAGGATTTCCACGGCTTGCGTGCCGGGGGCGAAACACGCGACGCCGAGGCTGATGCGCGAGATGCTCTCGATGGCGCTCCCGAGCGCGTGTGTCTTGCCTGTGCCGGCTCTGCCGCGCAGGACGACAGCGCGGTCGCATGAAGCGAGCAGCGATTTGACGGCCGCGCGTTGCTCAGCCGAAAGAGACGCGGCCTCACGGTCGTGAAGAACCCCGAGGATTCCAAACCTGCCCGCCTTGGCGTTGAGTTTAGCGATGAGGCCGCGTTCGAGTTCGAGCGCAGCGCGCGTGGTGACGTTGCCTTCCGCGTGGAGCAGCCCGCTGGATTCGGCATGTAGCGCCGCCTTGATGGCGGCGAGTGAGTGTTGGCCGTAGCTCTGGCGGAGCGCCTCGGCGGTGAGCTCATGAACGGGCGAGACGGTCTTGCGCTCAAAGACGTGCTCGACAGCTCGCGCGATAGCCGTCGAGGGCGAGAGAGGTTCCGCTGCGGCAGTCTTGGGCTTGTCGCGGAGGGCGTGGAGTTGCCGTAGTTCTTCGGCGCTCACTTGGGCGAACTGGCGTTGGCGCACATCGTCGGGTGTCAGCTCGTAGTGTTTCTTGGCGCGGTGCTCGCGCACGAGGACGGCGACTTCGTCGCGGGTGAGCTCGCGGCCGAGTTCCGCCTCGCGAACGGAGATGGCGGCATCGCGTTCCTTGGCGCGCTTTGAGAATCGTTCGAGGAGGTTCGAGGATATTTCAGCCAATTCGAAGCCGTGCTGGCGGCGTTCGATGGCGTAGCCGAGTCTTTGCACTTCGCGGGCGAGGGCGTTGCGGTAAACCTCGGTCACGTAGCGCGTCTGGTCGAAGATGACCGAGGACTCGAGCGCGAGCAGGCGTGGATTCGCGCTGCCCTGTGTGACGTTGAAAATGAACTCGTGCGAGTGCAGGTGCGGATCGAGCGCACGGCTCTCGCCGTGGTGAAAAACGGCGGCAGCAATCCGGCCGCTGGCGGCGTAGCGTTTGTTGATACCGCGCCCTACTTGATGCGCGGCGAACGTTTCCAATTCGCGCAGGGCCTCGCCGACGGCGGTCTCGTGCGCGGCGGTCAGCCGGGCATCGCCGCCGATGAACGCTTGGATCGAGACGGATTTCGGGGCGTTGAACGTAGCGTTGTAGCCCGCGCGACGGGCGGCGGCCATGCGCTCCGTGAGCTGTTCGCCGGTCGCAGCATTGTGATTGCTCGCGACGCGTTGAAACGCCTCGTCGGAGATTTCCATTCCCGCGTTCAGGCCCACCGCCTCACAGAGTTTCCCGTAGCACCGACCTTCGACTTTCATGCCCTGCGAATAGTAGTCCGCCTGCCGCAAATACTCACCCAAGGCGTGACTGAAAACCTTGCACGTCCGAATCGTCACCATGACCCACCTCCGACAAAATCTGACGAACCCAACGGACCAAAGTTCAACTCAACCCAGCAAAACGAACGTAGCATAATCCAACCAAGGACGAAGCAACTCACGAAGAAAATCTGCGAACCAATCAACCCCATCCACTGAAATAATGCACCCGCACTAAACCGAATAATCTCAATCATCCGCAGAATCAAACCACGCCAGGAAGGCAAAAGCCTCCACGAAGTGAACTCATCTCCACAAAATAAAAGAAAAGCAGAGGTCAGGACAACAACGTCCAAGCCTTGCGGCTTAGACCGATCCAAACCCACTCCCATTGCGCTCCGCAGTCGCTCCGAATATCGTTCCAAAATGACTACTTCGCTACCACACGCACACCACGAGATCGCTCCCGGAACGCAACCGACGCTCGCCGAGTTGGTCGCAAGAGCGCGCCACACGCGGCAGCCGAAGACCGCGCAGCTTGAGCCGCACCGCGAAGAACTGCTGCGGCTGCGTCGCGACGGCGATTCCGTCGAGGTGCTGGCGACCGCGTTGCGCGGCCTCGGCGTCGAAATCTCCGCCGAGGCCCTGCGGCTTTGGCTCAACCGCCAGTTGCCGCGCAGAAAGGCGCGCCGCAGCAAAACTGCCCGCGTCCTTTCGATCCATGAACCGGCGGCGATGCCGCCACCGGTCGAAGGCGGCCCGATTGCCGCGCATGTCGCGAAGGCAATGCTGGACGAGGCGAAGGTCGCCGGGGCGAATTCGGGGACGAT
>JBEANZ010000221.1:0-4014 GCA_041165185.1 Verrucomicrobiota bacterium
CGCACTGCCGCGCTCCGTCGCCCGCCTCGGCCGCGCCGACCCGCAACTCCTCAGCCCCATCCGCCACCGCAATGAGGCCACACAACGCGTCCTCGTGCGCCTCGAAACCCGCGAAGCCCTCGTGCGCAGTCGCGTCAACCTCGTCAACTCCGCGCGCCTCCTGCTGAAAAGCCTCGGGGTATTTATGTCGTCTTCGATCAAAGCGCAGGCCTTCACCCGCAAAGTCCGCGCCCAACTCGCGCCGCCCGACGCCCTCCTCGTTACCCCGCTGCTCACTGCGGCGGGAGTTTCCAGAGAAGGCCTCGAAGCACACGGCTCGAAAGGTAGGAGCCCGCCGGCGGGCGAGGGCGCGTCCGCAAGCGGACGATCGGGCTCCCGATCCGTGCTTCCGATCACGGGTCGGGAGACCCGTGCCACCTCGGCACCGTGCCGCACGATCCTCCCATCGTGCGCACGCTTGCGCCGCGCGCGGAGCGGCGGCTACCGTGGCAGACTATGCCCAAACGCCGCCAGCTCCGCGGATTCGATCTGAAACAGATCGAGGGCCACGCGGAATTGATCGGGGTGGACGAGGCGGGGCGCGGGGCGCTCGCGGGGCCGGTCGTGGCGGGTGCCGTGCTGGTGCGGAAGGAGTTTCTCGAGGGCCGCTGGGCCGTGGGGAAGGGCGGGCGCGTGAACGACTCCAAGCAACTCTCCGCCGGCGAGCGCGAGGCGCTCTGGGGAGAGCTCGAGGCGCTCGCCGCGCAGGGGCAAATCCACGCGCAGTTCGGCGTGGCCGATGTCGACGAGATCGAGCGGCTCAACATCCTCGGCGCGACCAAGCTCGCGATGCGCCGCGCGCTCGAGGGCATCTACGCGCCGGAGGCGTTTGAGCGGAAGACGGAGCCGGATCTGTTTTCGCCGGCGGAGGCGGTGGCGAGTTTTCGGCCGACCGTCTCGTGTCGCGTGCTCGTGGACGGGCTTGCATTGAGCCGGTTCCCCTACCCGCACACCGGCATCGTGCAGGGCGACGCGCGATCGCTCTGCATCGCGATGGCGTCCATCATCGCGAAGGTGACGCGCGATCGGCTCATGGTGGCGCTGGAGGCGAAGCATCCGGGCTACGGCTTCGCGCAACACAAGGGCTACGGCACCGAGGAACACCGCGAGGCCGTCGTGCGCCTGGGCCGTTGCATCCAGCACCGCGAGCTGTTTCTCCGCAAGCTGCTCGCCGGCCGCGTCGATCCCGCGCAGGTGGATTTCCTCGGCGACGACGCGGGCGAAAGCACGGGCGACGGCGCGGGCGCGGCGCGCGCCGAGTAGGGCGGCGGCACGCGGGTTTCGTGCGGAGGGGGGCGGCGAAGTTCCGCTCGCTCACGCTCGCAGCGACGAGCCGCGAGCCACGGGCTGCGAGCGACGGGGCGCGGCGGAGACGCCGTCGCTCACGCGGGCGCGCCGGCGGCGAGGCGCGCGGCGAGCGCGGCCTGCACGGCCGGCCACTCCGCCGCGAGGAGGGAAAACATCACGGTGTCGCGCACCCACCCGTCGGGCAGGATCATCTGCGCGCGGAGCACGCCTTCGCGCACGGCGCCGAGCCGCGCGATCGCCGCCTGGGAGCGCGTGTTGCGCAGATCGGTTTTGAGCTGCACGCGGTTGCAGCCGAGCGTCTCGAAGGCGTGGCGCAGCAGGAGGAGCTTGCACTCCGTGTTGATCGCGGTCCGCCACGCGGGGCGCGCGAGCCACGTGTAACCGATCTCCACGCGGCGGTGCGGCGCGGAAAAATCAAAGAGCGTCGTGCCGCCCACCGCCTCGCCGCGCGCGAGATCCACGATGGCGAAGGCGGCGAGTTCGCCGCGCGCCTGCGCGGCGGCGACGTGCGCGCACCAGGCGCGGACCGACTCGGCTGGGGTGGATGCGGGAAACGTCATCCAGCGCCACACGCCGGCATCGGCCCCGTGGCGCACGAGCGGCTCGACGTGGTGCGCCGCGAGCGGTTCGAGCCGCACGTGGCGGCCGGTGAGGGTGACGGGGGCAAGGTGCATCGATTCGGTGGCTGCGGTGATTCGCCGCTTGTGTCCTGCGCGACGCAACGGAAAATTCCGGGCATGTTCCCAGTCGTGCGTGTGGTTGTGATGTTCAGTTTGGCCGGCGGCGCCTTGTGCGCGCAGGCCCCCGCCCCGGCCGCCGCCGGACCGACCGCGGAGCAGGTGATGTTGCGAAAAATCTACTCCGAGGCGCTCGGGCGTGGCGCGGCGCACGACAACCTCCGCGCGCTCGTCACGCAGGCGCCCGGCCGGCTCTCCGGCTCGAAGGCCCTCGAGCGCGCCGTCGTCTGGGCCGAGCAGACGCTCACCGATCTCAAGCTCGACCGCGTCGCGAAGCAGGAGGTCAAGGTGCCGCACTGGACGCGCGGGACGGCGGAGTCGGTCAAGCTGCTCCCGCCGTCCGGCTCCGCCGGCAACTCCTCGTCGCTCACGGCGGTGGCGCTGGGCAACTCGGTGCCCGGCGACGTCACCGCCGAGGTCGTGAAGGTCGGCTCGCTCGCGGAGCTGGAAAAGCTCGGCCGCGCGGTCGCCGGCAAGATCGTGTTTTTCGATCGCGCGATGAACCCCGAGCACATCGCCACGGGCCGCGCCTACGGCGAGGCGGGCGAGGGACGCAACCGCGGGCCCGCCGCCGCCGCGCAGCTCGGCGCGGTCGGCGCGCTGACGCGCTCGCTCACGTTGGCGAAGGACGATGTGCCCCACACCGGCGCCACCGCCTACGCGCCGGGCCAGCCCAACATCCCGGCCGCCGCCCTCTCCTACCTCGCGGCCGACCGGCTCGTCGCCGCGCTCGCCGAGAAACCCCGCCTCCGCGTGGCGCTGCGGGTGAACTCGCGGTGGTTCAACCCGGCGACCTCGCACAACGTCATCGGCGAAATCCGCGGCACGGAGTTTCCCGAGCAAATCATCCTCGTGGGCGGCCACCTCGATTCGTGGGACACGACGCCCGGCGCGCACGACGACGGCGCGGGCGTGGTGCAATCGATCGAGGTGTTGCGCATCTTCCGCGCGCTCGGGATCGCGCCGCGGCACACGGTGCGGTGCGTGTTGTTTACCAACGAGGAAAACGGCACGGCCGGCGCCGCCGCCTACGCCGCGGCCGCGAAGGAGGCGAAGGAGAAACACCTCTTCGCCGTCGAGAGCGACAACGGCGGGTTCCAGCCGCGCAGCTTCAGCCTCGGGAGCACGCAGGGCGAGGCGCACGTGCGCGCGACGCGCTGGCTCCCACTGTTCGAGCCGTATGGCGTGATGGCGTTTACCAAGGGCACGGGCGGCGCGGACGTCGCCCCGCTGATGCTTCAGGGCGCGACGGTCGCCGGCCTCACGGCCGACTCGCAACGCTACTTCGACTACCACCACGCGGCGACCGACACGATCGAGACGGTCCACCCGCGCGAGCTACACCTCGGCGCGGCCGCGCTCGCGGCGTTGATCTGGCTGGTGGACACGCAGGGACTGTGAGGGCCGGGAGCTGCGGGTTGAAGAGCTCGGAGCGTAGCGCTCAGAGCTGAGAGCGCGGGGCGCGGAGTTCTGAATCGCGCCGTGGGGGGTCGGATTGCTGCACGATGCGGCACCGGCCGGTTATGCGCTCAGCCTCTCGGCTCTCGGCGCTTCGCCCGTAGCGTCATTTGTGGTTCCTCGCTATTTTCGGTGGGTAGATTTCGAGGATTGGAAACCCCAACGGGACGAAAAGTTGAAAGCCCAGGGCAACGCCCCACTGCCATTGAATTAGCGCTGAATTGCCGCGACCGCAGTGCCTTGCACGCCGGAGGCGTGCCAGACAGTAGCCGGGGGTTGAGGGACGAAACCCCCGGTGATCATGGTTTTTCCGACGCACCCCGGAGCGGGTGCCAGAAGCTCGGGTAGACGGACCCTTCTGGCATCCCTTCAGGATGCTCGATCAAAAACAAACTGACCGGGGGTATCGCCGCAACGGCTCAACCCCCGGCTACTTTCTGGCACACCTCCGGTGTGCAAACCGTCCCAGCCG
>JBEANZ010000222.1:0-3665 GCA_041165185.1 Verrucomicrobiota bacterium
CGATCGCCGACGCGAGGCCGGCGGCGGTCAGCGTGGTCAGGCCGAGCTCGGCCGCGCTCGTCATGTTTCCATCGTGCCACGCCCCCACCGCAAACGCCCCCAGCCACACGCCGGGCCAGCAGCGCCAGCCCCACACCATCAGCGCGCCCAGCGCGAGCCCCGCCGCCGGCCAAATCGGCGTCGCATAGCCCGGCGGGATCGACAGCAGCTTGCTCGCGAGCCCCACCGCCGCGTAACCGATCGCGAGCGTCGCGATGCGCCGCACCGTCGCCCGCTGGCTCGGCGCGATCGCGGCGACGGGCGGGGGCACGGGCGCGGCCAGCTCGAGTTCGCGCAACACGCCGAGAAACCCCGCGAGTTCTCCCCGCTCCCCCCGAATGGCGGAGAACGTGAGCAGCCCCGGGAACCGCGTTCCGTCCTTGCGCACGAAGCTCCACTCGCGCGTCTCCGGCCCGCCGGCCGTCGGCCCGGCCGCGAGCACCGCAAAGCCCGCCGGAACCCGGCGGCCCAGTTCCTCGCTCAGCAGGCCCGCGCGCGCGGCGAGCTCGGTCGCATCGTGGAAATCCGTAAACGCCGCCCGACCCACGACGTCGGCCGCCGCGTGGCCGAACAGTTTTTCGGCGGCGACATTGAAGCTCGTTACGACGCCGTCCACCGTGGCCGAGAAGATCGCGAGGCCCGTGTGGTCGAGCAGCGTTTCCTGAAACGCGCTCAGCCGCGCAATCTCCGCCGCGCGCTCGCGCGCGGTCGCCTCCGCGCGCCGGCGTGCGCTGATGTCGCGCACGACGGCGACCAAGTAGTCCCGCTCCTGGTGGATATGGGAAACGCGCACCTCCACCGGAAACGTCGTCCCGTCCTTCCGGCGATTCACGCTCTCGAACGTTGTGATGCCGGCGGCCCGCATCGCGGCGACGTTCGCCGCAAACTTCTCGGCATCGGCCTCGGGATCGATGTCCGCGACGCGCAGCGCGAGCAGTTCCGCGCGCGTGTAGCCCAGGTCGAGGCACGCCCGCTCGTTGAAATCGAGAAACCGCCCCGTCGCCGGGTCCACGACCGCGATGGCGTCGTCGACGCGCTCGACGAGCGAGCGGAAGAGCTGCGCCGCGGACTCGCTCGTGCGGAGCTCGGCGGTGCGCTCGGCCACGGTGGCCGTGAGGCGTGCGTTATCGCCGCGTAGGCGTTGTTGCGCGCGGTGTTTGGCCAGCGCCGACTGGATCGTCGCGTCCAGTTCGCGTTCCTCGAACGGTTTGACGAGGTAGCCGAAACCGCCGGCGGCGACGGCCTCCTCGACGAGTTGGGTCTCCGAAAACGCCGTGAGAAACACCACCGGCACGTCGAGCAACGGCGCCAGCCGGCGCGCGGTCTCGATGCCATCCGGTTCGCCGGCGAGCCGGATGTCCATCAACACCACGTCGGGCCGCAGCGCGGGGATTTCCACGAGCGCGCGTTCGCCGCGCGCCGCGTGGCCCGCGATCTCGTAGCCGAGCGCCGTGAGCCGGTCGCGCAGCTCCATCGCGATCAGCGCTTCGTCTTCGACGAGATAGAGGCGGGAGCGGATCATGCGGGCGGGTAACAGACGTGTTACGCGCGCACCGCCGCCGAGGGCAAGCCCGCATCCGGTCTTGGCGCGCGCGCGAGCGGCACCTCGAGGGCAAAGGCCGCGCCCGGCCCGGGCTCCCGCACGAAGGTCGCGTCGATTTGCGCGGCGAGGTTGTGCACGAGCTGCAACCCAAACGTCGTCACGCGCCCCGGATCAAAATCCGCGGGCAGGCCCGCGCCGTCGTCAGCGACGCTCAGCCGGAAGCCCGCCGCCGCGCGCATGAGCCGCACGGTAATCGTGCCGCGCGCCTCGCCGGGGAACGCATACTTGCCCGCGTTCGTCACCAGCTCCGTCACGATCATGCCGCACGGCAGCGCGATCTCGGCGGTGGCGAAGAGTTCGTCGGCCTCGACGCGCAGCGCGATGCGGTCGGCGCCGCGAAACGTCTGGTGGAGCTGCTCGGCGAGCGCGCGCACGTAGTCGCCCACGTTGATGCGGTGCAGGTCCGGCGAACGGTAGAGTTTCTCGTGCACGAGGATCATCGCGCGGAGGCGGTTCTCGGCGTCGGCAAACACGGCGCGCTCGCGTTCGCCCAGCGCGCGCTTGGTCTGGAAATAGAGCAGGCTCCCGATGACCTGCAGGTTGTTCTTCACGCGGTGGTGAATCTCGCGCAGCAGCGTCTCCTTCTCGCGCAGCGAATCCGCCACGCGCGCCTCGGCCTGCTTGCGCGCGGTGATGTCCTGCAGCGAGTTCAGGCTGTAGGGCCGGCCGCCGAGCGTGATAAAGTTGCCCGTGTAGAGCACGTCGCGGATGGCCCCATCCTTGCGGCGCATCCGGGCCTCGAAACCGGACACGGTGCCGTGCACCCGCAACAACGTCAGGTAGCGTTCGCGCTCGGCCGGGTCGGCCCACAATCCCATCTCGACCGAGGTGCGGCCCAACGCCTCCGCCCGGGAATAGCCGAACATCCCGAGGCACGCGTCGTTGAACTCCACAAACCGCCCCTCCGGCACCGTCAGCAGCCCGATCGCCACCGGACTGTGGTCGAACACGCCGCGAAATTTCTCCTCGCTCTCACGCAGGCCGGCCGTGCGCTCCGCGACGACGCGCTCGAGGTTCGCGTTGAGCATGCGCACCTCCGCCTCGGCCGTCTTGATGGCCGAGACCTCCACGACCACGCCATCGCGCACCTGCGTGCCGTCGGCTCGGCGCTCGAGCAGATGCGAACGAAACGCCATCCACCGCCACGCGCCGTCGGCCCCGCGCACCCGCACGGTGAGGTCCGTCTCGCCGCCGCTGCGCAACGCCGCCGCCAGCGTCGTGCGAAACACCCCGCGATCCTCCTCGTGCACCAGCTCGAAAATGTCGGCCGGGGCGCGGCGAAACCGTTCCGCCGGCATCCCGATGAGCCGCTCGACGGCGGGGCTCACGTAGAGGCACTCCATCGCGCCGGTCGGCTCATACGCCATGCGGTAAACGCACGCGCCCGGCAGGTGGGCGTTGATCGACGTGAGCAGCGCCTCGCGCTCGCGCAGCGCCGCCGCGGCCTGTTGCTGCACCGAGATGTCGCGCACCACGGCCACCATGAATTCGCGTTCGAGCCGCACGTGCGAAAAGCTGATCTCGACGGGAAACGTCGTCCCGTCCTTCCGTCGGTGGACGCTCTCGATCGTCACCGTGCCGGCGTCGCGCATCCGGGCCGCGTTGGCCCGAAACGCCACCGCATCGACCAGCGGATCGATGTCCGGCACCGTGAGGGCGAGGATTTCCGCGCGCGTGTAGCCGAGCTGGCGGCAGCCGGTCTCGTTCATGTCGACGAAACGTCCCGTCGCCGGATCGATGATTTCGATCCCGTCGTTCACGCGGTCGGTCAGCGCGCGGAACAGCCGGAGCGACGCGCCCGCCTCCTCGTGATCGTGCACGTCGCGTTGCGTGCCGGCGACGTGCAGCGGCAATCCGTCGGGTCGCAGCGAGACCGCGCGCCCCTCGGTCAGCACCCACCGCCACCCGCCGTCCCGCGTGCGCATCCGGTGCTTCTCCGCCAGGGTCGCCCGCTCGCCGGCGAGCAGCGCACGCCACTCCGCCAGCACCCGCGCGTGGTCGTCGGGGTGGAGCAGGCGTTCCC
>JBEANZ010000223.1:0-2688 GCA_041165185.1 Verrucomicrobiota bacterium
GGATCACGCCGGCCCCCATGTGGCCGGCCGCTCCGTCGCCCATTGTCTGGATGATGTTCTGCATCTGCCCCTGCTGCTGTTGCATCTGTTGCAACGCGTCCACCTGCGGCCCGCTCAACACGCCCCGCGCCGCTGCGACGCCAGCCGGCGTCACAACGCCCGCCCCGCCTCCAAGCGAAAGCACCCCGCCGCCCATCGCGACTCCGGCGACCGGCGCCCCGGCGATGACATCCGTGCTGCCACCACTGCTGCTGATGACCATCGTGCGCGCCGTAGAGACAGTGCCACTGGAGCCGCCAGCGCTCACGGTAGGGCGCGGCGGCGGATTTTGCGCGAGCACTTGGATGAGTTGATCGGCCTGCGCGTCGCTGAGCGGATTGGCCGTGTAACTGAGCGACTGCTGGAGCTGGTTGACCGCAGCGCGCTGCGGGAGCGTCGCCTGATATTTTTGGTAACTGGAAAAATCGCCGTCGCCGAGCAACGCCTTCAATTCTCCATCGACGCGCGCCTGACCCTCGGCGGTGAGCTTGCCGAGCTCCTTCCGGTTTTGAATCGGATCGAGGCCCTGCTGCGCGGCGGCCGCAAACACGTCCGAGGCCACGGTCTGGCGCTCGACCATGAGTTTCTTGAGCTGCTCGAGCTTCTCGGGCGCGAGCGCGAGCTGCTTGAAGAGCGGCGCGTAGTTGCGGTCGAGCCCGGCCTTCGCGTTGAGCGCCGCCATGCGCTGCATCTCGGGGCGATTCATCATGTTGGCCGCGGACGAAATCACCTTCGCGAGGGAGGCCGGCGTCGGACCTTCCTCAGCGCCGGGCGCTTTCGCGGACGCGGTGGCGACGACCGGCTTCGCGTCCCTCGCTGCCTTCAACTGCACCTGCGCCGACGCGAGCTGGTCGGCGAGCTGCGTTGCGCGCGCCTCGGCGGCGGCGGCGCGTTTGCCCAGCTGGTCGCGTTGGGAAGTGTCGGCGACCGCGACGCGCAGGTCGGCGAGTTCGCGGGATTGTTTCCACGCGAGCGCGCCGACACCGGCGGCGGCAAGGACCAGGGCAACGAGGACGAGATTTTTGGCGGAGTTCATGAGGGAATAGACGGGAGGAGGGACCAATCGGAGCGCCGCCACGGCGCGGAATTGTCTGCGGCCGAAAAAAATTCCGAGCCCGGAAAACTGGAGCCAACAGTCGGATTTGAACCGACGACCCACGCTTTACGAAAGCGTTGCTCTACCAACTGAGCTATGTTGGCGCTCGTGGAAGGTGCGGAAGAAACTCGCCGCCTCCCCGAGGGCAAGCTTCTTTTCCCCGCCGTGCCGCTCGCCACCGACCTCTTTGATTTTCCGCTCCCCGCGCACCTCGTCGCGCAGACGCCCGCCGCGCGCCGCGACGGCTCGCGGCTGCTCGTCGTCGATCGCGCGCGCCACGTGATAGCGCACCACGTTTTTTCCGAGCTGCCCCAGTTCCTCCGCGCCGGCGACACGCTCTTCCGCAACACCGCCGCCGTCCTCCCCGCGCGCCTCCGCGCCCTACGCCCGTCGGGCGGACAGGTTGAATGTTTCCTCCTGCGCGTGACCGACCGCGCCGACGTCTGGCATTGCCTCGTGAAACCCGGCAAACGCCTCCCCGCCGGCGCGACCTTTGCACCTGCGGGCGGCGAGTTTTCCGGCGAAATCGTCACCAAGGCCCCCGACGGCTCCGCGCTCGTGCGCTTCACGACGCCCGGCGGCGAACCCATCACCGCCGTCGCGCACCGCCTCGGCGAAGTCCCGCTGCCGCCCTACATCACACGCGCCGATCAGACGCGCCGCGCCGAGGACCTCGCGCGCTACCAGACCGTCTATGCGGACCGCGCGCGCGCGGTCGCCGTCGCCGCGCCGACGGCGGGCCTGCACTTCACGCCCGAGCTGCTCGCGCTACTCGCCGCGCAAGGCGTGCGCTCCGCCGACCTCACGCTCCACGTGGGCCTCGGGACCTTCAAGCCCATCACCACCGACACCATCGAGGCCCACGCGATCCACCGCGAAATTTACGAGGTGCCCGTCGCCACGCAGCGCGCGCTCTTTCCGCCGCACGCCGGCCGCCGCGTCGCCGTCGGCACGACCGCCGTGCGCACGATCGAGCATTTCCTCGCGGGCCACGCCGCCCCGCGCGAGGGCGCGCATTGCGGCGAGGCGGACCTTTTTGTATTTCCGCCGCGCGCGTTTCGCGGCGTCGATGCACTGCTCACCAACTTCCACCAGCCGCGCTCGACGCTGCTTTGTCTGGTCGCGGCGTTTCTTGCGCCCGAGTCCACCGACGGCATCGCGTGGCTCCGCGAAATTTACGCCGAGGCCATCGCCCGCGAATACCGCTTCTTCAGCTACGGCGACGCGATGCTGATCCTGTGAGCCTGTGAGCCGCGCCGGTTAAATGTAATGTTTTTGGTTGCATTTAAGCTCGCCCGGACTTTCGTCCGCGCCTCCCTCCACCAATCATGCAACTCCACCGCTCCCTCCTCGCCGCCGTCGCCCTCGCGACCGGCCTCGCCACCACGGCCACCGCCGCCGTCGAAACGCACACCATCGACCCGGTGCATTCCACCGTTTCGTTCAGCCTCCGCCACCTCGTGTCGAAGTTCACCGGCGGCTTCACCAAGGTCTCCGGCACGATTCAAGTCGACCGCGACGACCTCACGAAGAGCAGCGTCGATGCCCGCATC
>JBEANZ010000224.1:0-8623 GCA_041165185.1 Verrucomicrobiota bacterium
CACGCGGAGAAAGACCAAAAACCAGAGCCAAAAGACCAGAGACTTGAGACCAGAGACCAGAGACTGAAAACCACGGAACGAAAAACGGAAACGGCCTCCGACCCCGAAGCTCCGAGGTCTCTGGTCTTTGGTCTCTCGTCTCTGGTCTCAAGTCCCCGGTCTCTGGTCTCCAGCCCATGGTCTTTTGTCTCTTCTCCCTGGTATTGGACCGCGCTCGCCGCCTTCGCCTGCGGGCTCGCGAGCAAGCCCTCGCTCGTGGCGTTGCCGGCCGTGCTGCTCGTCGTCGACTTCTGGCCGCTGCGGCGATTCCGCCTCGAGAATTTCGCGCGACTCATCGCGGAGAAAATCCCGTTTGGCCTGCTCGCGCTCGCGGTGAGCGTGCTGACCATCGTCGCGCAGGACGACGTGGGCACGCTCTCGGGCGCGCTCTCGCTCGAAGCGCGCCTCGCCAACGCCGCCGTCTCAGTCGTGCGCTACGTCGGGAAATTTCTCGTGCCGCTCAACCTCGCCGCCCTCTACCCGCACCCGGGCCATTGGCCGACGGAGGTGGTCGCGGTGTCGGTCATTTTTTTTGCGACGGCGAGCTGGGTGGCGTGGGCGCAACGCGCGCGCCGCCCGTGGTTGTTGGCGGGCTGGCTGTGGTTCCTGCTCGCGCTGTTGCCGATGAGTGGCGTCGTGCAAGTCGGCATCCAGTCGATGGCCGATCGCTACACCTATGTGCCGATGCTCGGCGTCGAGCTCGCGCTCCTCTGGACGATCGCCGACGCCGTGAGAACGCCCGCCGTCCGCCGCGTGTGGGCCTACGCGGCCGTCGCCGTGCTCGTCCTCTACGGTGCGCGCACGTGGCACCAGCTCGGCGTGTGGGAAAACTCCTTCACGCTTTTCGATCACGTGGTCGCGGTCACGGAGGACAACTACCTCGCGCACAATAACCGCGGCCTCGCGCATGCCGCCGCCGGTCGCAAGGACGAGGCCCTCGCCGATTTCCGCCGCTCCCTCGCGATCAATCCCGCCTACGCCGACGCCAACACCAACCTCGGCCGCGAGCTCAACGCCCAGGGTCGCTCCGCCGACGCCGTCGCGCTGCTCCGCGAGGCCGCGCGCGTCCGCCCCACCGCGCTCGAGATCCGCAACAACCTCGCCAACGCCCTCGCCGACGCCGGCGACCTCCCCGGCGCCAACGCCGAATACGAATTCGTCCTCGCGAAAAATCCCGCGCACGCCGACGCCCTCAACAACTACGGCGCCACGCTCGCGATGCAGGGCCGCGTCGCCGAGGCGGAGCAGAAAATCCGGGAGTCGCTCCGCCTGCGCCCCGATCACGCCGGCGCGCTTTCCAACCTCGGCAACGTCTGCGGGATGCTCGGTCGCCGCGACGAGGCGGTCGCGAATTATCGCCGCTCGCTCGCGCTCAGCCCGAACGAATCCCAGACGCTCAACAACCTCGCCCTCGTCCTCGGCGAGCTGGGCCAGCTGGAGGAGTCGGTCCGCTTCTTTGAGCGGGCGCTCGCCCTCGCGCCGATCAATCCCGACACCCACGCGGCTCTTGCCGAGACGCTCGCGAAACTCGGCCGCGGCGAAGCCGCGCTCGCCCACGCCCGCACCGCGCTCCAGCAACGCCCCGGCCACGCAACCGCGCAGGCCCTCGTGCAGCGCCTCTCGGGCGGCAAGTGACCGCGTCCGCCCGCGACGCGGGCTGGACGGCGCCGCCGGGTTCACCGAGCCTCGCGACCATGTCACCCTCGGAGGCCAGCTCCCGCATCACCGAACTTCGCGCCGTCGTCGCGCACCACGACGAACTTTATTACCGCCGCGCGCAGCCGGAGATTTCCGACTTCGACTACGATCGGCTGAAGCAGGAACTCGCCGATCTCGAGACGCGTTTCCCGCAATTCGCCACGGCCGATTCGCCGACGCAGCGCGTCGGCGACGACCGCGTGCAGGGCTTCCAGGAAGTCGCACACCGGCGGAAAATGCTCTCGCTCGACAACACCTACAACGAGGCAGAGCTGCGCGCGTTTCACACCCGCCTCGTGAAACTCCTCGAGACCGACGCCCTTCGCTACACCGTCGAGCCCAAGATCGACGGCCTCGCCGTCAGCCTCACCTACGAGGACGGCCAACTCGTCCGCGCCGTCACCCGCGGCAAGGGCGACCGCGGCGACGACATCACCGCCAACGTCCTCACCATCGCGGCGCTCCCGCGCACGCTCGTCGGCGCCGCGCCGCGCGTCGTCGAGATTCGCGGCGAGATTTACATGACGCAGGCCGAGTTCGACCGCCTCAACGCCGAGCGCGCCGCCGCCGGCGAGGAGCTCTACGCCAACCCGCGCAACACCGCCGCCGGCACCATCAAGCAGCTCGATCCCGCCGAGGTCGCGCGGCGCAAGTTGTCCATCGTCCTTTACAGCCTCGGCTACTGCGAGCCCGAGGTCGTGCGCACGCAGACGGAGTTGCAGGAAAAAATCCGCGCGTGGGGCCTGCCCGCCGTGGAAAAATTCTGGACCGTGCGCGGCATCGACGAGGCCTGGGCCGCCATCGGCGAGCTCGATGCGCTCCGCCGCGCGTTCGCCTACGGCACCGACGGCGCGGTCGTGAAACTCGACGACGTCGAACACCAGCGCACCGCCGGCGCCACCGATAAATCCCCGCGCTGGGCCATCGCCTACAAATACAAACCCGACACCGCTCGCACGCGCCTGAAGTCGATCACGATCCAGGTCGGCAAGACCGGCATCCTCAGCCCCGTCGCCGAACTCGCCCCCGTCCATCTCTCGCTCAGCACGATCGCGCGCGCCACGCTGCACAACGAGGACGAGATCCGCCGCAAGGACATCCGCGTCGGCGATCTCGTCGAGATCGAGCGCGCGGGCGAGGTGATTCCCGCCGTGTTGCGCTCGTTTCCCGAGGAGCGCGTGGCGGGCGCGGCGGAGTTTGATTTGTTCGCCGCCGTCGGCGGGCGGTGTCCGGTGTGCGCGGGGAAAATCGCACGCGTCGAGGTCGACACCGAGAGCGGCGTCGGTGCCGCCTGGAAGTGCCAGAACTACGATTGCCGCGCGCAACGCGCCGGGCGCCTCGGTTTTTTCTGCGGTCGCCGCGCGCTCGCCATCGACGGCCTCGGCGAGACCGTCGCCGCCAAACTCGTCGAGCTCGACCTCGTCCGCGATCCGCCCGACCTCTACGATCTTTCGCTGGCCACGCTCGCCACGCTCAACCTCGGCACCGCCGAGGAGCCTCGCATCTATGGCGAGAAAAACGCCGCCAAGCTCGTCGCCGCTCGCGACGCCGCGCGGGCGTTGCCGCTCGAGAAATGGCTCTACGCGCTCAGCGTGCCCGACGTCGGCGAGAGCACCGCGCGCGAACTCGGCAAGCGCCACCGCAATTTCGCCGAGCTGGCCGACTCCGCGCTGCTCCGCGCGGTCTTGCGGAAGGCCGCCCTCGACGAGGAACGGGAGAACCAAAGCCCGAACTCGAAAAAAAATCCGGCGCAGGACGACGCCGAAAAAGAGCGCCGCAAGGCGCGCCGCCTCGAGCTCGACGCCGAACTCGCCGCGCTCGCCGCCGGCCCGCTCGCCGGCGTGCCCTCGGAAATCGGCCCGGCCGTCGCGGCGAGCACGCTGGCGTTTTTCGCCGCCGCGCCCGGCCAACGCCTCCTCGCCAAACTCCGCACCCTCGGCCTCGATCCGCAGGGCACGGTGACGGCCGCAGGCGTGTTCACCGGAAAAACCTTCGTGCTCACCGGCACGCTCCCGACGCTGAAGCGCGAGGACGCCGAGCAAAAAATCCTCGCCGCCGGCGGCAAGGTGAGCGGCAGCGTGAGCAAGAAAACGAGCTACGTCCTCGCCGGCGCCGACGCCGGATCAAAACTGGAAAAAGCGCGCGCCCTCGGCGTGCCGGTGATCGATGAGACGGAACTGTTGCGCCTGCTCGGGTAGGTCTGATTTTTTTCGCTATCGTCTAAGGACTACCGCCGTCGCGCGTCTTATCATCGTGCAAACGCCCCCTTCCCTCTCGTTTGTTTGCCCGATCCCGTGGGACTCCATGAGTGGCGACGAAAAATCCCGCTACTGCTCCCGCTGCTCGCGCCAGGTCGTCAACCTCTCGGAGCTGACTGCCACCGAGCGCGCCGCACTGCTCGCAAGCGCCAAGCCCGGCGAGTTGTGCGTGAGCTACTACCGTCGGCTCTCGGGCGAGTTCGTCAGCGCCGAGACCCCGCTCGCACCCGACGAGCGACGCTCGGTCGTCCAATTCGGCGCCGCCGCGTTGGCCGTCGGGGCGGCCGCCGTCGCGGTCGTCACCTTCGCCACCGCCGATGCGACCCGCGCCGTGCGGACCGAAACCGCCAACCTCGTCGCCCGGACCCACGCGGAAATTACCGAGCGCACGACCGAGGCCGTCCGCTCCCTCACCGATCGCGTCGGACTCACCCAACCGCAGCCGAAGGTGATGATGCTTATGGGAGTGATGGTGTGCCCGCCCGCACCGTCCCCCTCTGCTCCGACCTCAGCCCCGACCCCCGCTCCCGCCGCGCCGCCGACTGCGCGCACGCTCTGAGCGGGCCGCCGAGTTTTCCCTCGCGGCGCGCGCACGCCGTCCGTAGTCGCATCGGGCATCCCCCGCATGAAAACCCCGCGCTCCCTCCTCGCTCTAGCTCTCCTCGGCTGCATCGCGCTCGTCGCGCGCGCCGACCAAAAGACCCGCACACTCGACATCCACTGGATCGATTCGGAGGGCGGCGGCTCGACGCTCATCGTCACGCCCGCCGGCGAGTCCGTGCTCATCGACACCGGCAATCCCGGCGGCCGCGATCCCGCGCGCATCATCGCCGCCGCGAAAGCCGCCGGGCTCACGCGCATCGATTTCATGCTGCTCACCCACTACCACCTCGATCACTTCGGCGGCGCGGCGGAGGTGGCGGCGCAAATCCCATTCGGCAAGATCTACCAACGCGACATCCCCTCCGGCGATCCCGACGGCCGCGCGCAGTCGCCCTTCGCCAACCAGATCAAACCCTACCGCGAAATCCCCGCCCCGCGCGTGGCCCTCGCCGCCGGCGTCACCATCCCGCTCAAGCAGACCGCCGGCACTCCGACGCTCGCACTACGCTGCCTCGGAGCCGATCAGAAGTTCATCTCGCCGAACGCCGCCCAGGTGCAGGCCAAGAATCCCCTCGTCAGCGCCCCGCGCGAAGTCGCGCCGAGCGACAACGACAACTGCGCCGTCTTCGTCCTCGAGTTCGGCGCGTTTCGTTTCTTCGACGGCGGCGACCTCACGTGGAACCTCGAGGCGCAGCTCGTCTCGCCCGTCAACCTGGTCGGCCCCGTCTCCGTTTACCAAACCAACCACCACGGCCTCGCCGTGAGCAACAACCCCATCCTCGTCCAGAGCCTCGCGCCCCACGTCGTCGTCATGAACAACGGTCCGCGCAAGGGCGGCGCGCCCGAAGCCTTCGCCGCGATCAAGTCCGCGGCGTCCGTGCGCGGGCTCTACCAAATCCATCGCAGCATGAACGCCCCCGCTGACAACGCGCCCGACGAGTTCATCGCCAATCTCCCCGAGGCGCGCCCCGCCGACACCTGCGCCGCCAACCCGATCAAGCTGTCCGTCGCCCCCGGCGGCGCCGCCTACACGATCACGATCCCGGCCAACGGCCACACGCGCACCTACCCCGCGAAGCAGTAGCGTCAGCGAGTCGTGGACGAGGCGTCCCGCCTCGTGCCCCCGCGCGCCGCGCGCAGCGATGAGCGCCGCAGCCTGAAGTAGCAGGGTCTCTGACCCGCCCTCCCTCATCACTCGCGATTCACAAGGCGAGTCACAGACCCCCTCCACCTCCCGCCACGCGGTCAGGCGATTGCGCAAAGCCCGCCCCACTCCTCACCCACCCGCCCCGCTCACGCCGCCGCCCGCCGCTCCGCGATCCACACCGCGAGCCCCATCAGCGTGCCACCGATGAGCAGCCGCGGCACATCGGCCCGCTCTCCGAAAACCACCAGCGACACGGCGACGGCGAGGGGAATCTTCAGGTTGTTGCACGCCGCGAGCGTGCCCGCGCACACGCGCGTCGCGCCGAGATTCCACAGGAAAAATCCCACGCCCGATGCGACCACGCCGAGGTAGAGGAGCAAGCCGACGTTGGCCGGCGTGAGCGGCAACGCCGCGAAATCCGTGCGCACCAGCGTCGCTGGCAACGCCACCGCGAGCGCCCCGAGATAGAGCAGCCCAAACACCTCGCGGTCGCGGAGCGCGGGTTGTTGCGCGCGCAGGCGCCGGTAGCACACCTGCCCAAACGCGAAGGAAACGTTTGACAACTGCACGAGCACGACGCCCGCCAGCGTCCCCGCCGCCGGACTCGTTTTCAAATAGATCGCCGCGCCGCCCGCCACCGCGAGCAACGCCGCGAGCAATGCGCGCGGGCGCAGGGTGCGGTCGAGCGCGTCGGCGAGCAGCGTCACGAAGATCGGCGTCGTGAGCGTGAAGAGCGCGATTTCGTAGGCCTTGAGGAAGCGGAACGCCTCGTTGTAGGCGAGATACATGAGCCCGAACTGCACGGCGCCGATGCCGAGAAGCGTGGCCCGCGTCCGGCTCGCGAGCCCGCCCACGCGCAGCCACGGCAGCAACACGAGCGCCGCGAGCGCGAGCCGCGCCGCCGAGAGAAACGCGCCGTCGATCCCCGTCATCTGTTTGACGAGGCCGAACGAAAACGCCCAGAGCAACGAGACGAGCAGGAGCAGCCACATGCGCGCCGATCCCCGCACGCGGCGCGGGGAGGGGCAAAGCAAAGTTTCCGGCGTTCGACACCGGTTGCAGGGGTGCGGGCCGAGAGACGCGTTTCCTATTTTACCTCGAAATCCACCGCCACCGGCCGGTGATCAGAGAGGAGCGTCGGCACGACCTCGCAGCGCGTCACGATGCAGCCCGAGGGGAGAAACACGAAATCGAGCGCGCGGCGCGGCAACGGCGAGGGGAACGTGCCGCCGCTCGCCGGGTGCAACGCGTAGTCGCCGTAGTCGCTCAGGTGGCTGAGCAGCGTGGCGGTCGCGTCGTCGCGCGTGCCGGCGTTGTTGAAATCGCCGCAGATGATCGGGGGCAGCGCCCAGCGCGCGCGATGGCGTTGGTGTTTGTCGCGCAGCCACGCGAGCAAGCGGTCGATTT
Source organism: Verrucomicrobiota bacterium (assembly GCA_041165185.1). GTDB lineage: Bacteria > Verrucomicrobiota > Verrucomicrobiia > Opitutales > Opitutaceae > JBEANZ01. Next base: position 7,153 of record JBEANZ010000224.1, read on the forward strand.
GCCGGAGGCGGTGCGCGCGCGAGCCGAAGTGCAGGTGGAGGTTGACGAGCGGGACGATGCGCCCGCCGACGTCGAGTTCGACGAAGAGGAAGCCCTTCTCGCCCACGCTGCGCCGCCCAAAGGTGATCGTCTCGGAGGCGCGGATCGCGTGGCGGGAGAGCAGGGCGTTGCCGTAGCAGAGGTTGAGGAGGCCGGCGCGGCGGTTGTTGATGCCGAAGACGGTGTGCGGGAAATTCGCGTGCACGCGCAGGTAGTCGAGGTGGTCGAAGTTTCCCGCCCACCGCGATCGCTCGTCGATTTCCTGCATCGCGACTACATCCGGATCGAGCCGCTCGAGCAGCGCCGCGATGCGCCGGAGATTGAGGCGGAGCTTGCGCTGCGAAGTGATCCCCTGGATCGGCGTGAGCCCGCGCCCGTGGGCGATGTTGAACGTGACGAGGCGCAGGCGCGGCATGGCGGCGCGCACGAGAAGGCCCCCGCCGTCACGACGCAATCCCGCGCCACCGGCCCGCCAACATCTGACGGGCCGGAAACAATTCCCAACGCGGGGGGATTTGCGGGTTGCCTCGCATCTGACCCGGCCAAGCGTCCGCGCTTTCGTCCCGCCCGACCCGCTCTTTTCCCCGCCATGTCCACCGTTGCTCGCATTTTTTTCCTCACCGTGACCGCCGCCCTGCCCCTCGCCGCCAACGCCGCCGCCGCCCCCTCGACCGAGAAACTCGGCTCCGCCGTTTTTATCTGGGAGGACTTCGTCGCCAAGCCCACGCCTGTCGGGTTGCGCCGCGATGTCGTCGACCGTGCTACCGCGACCTTCGAAAATTTCGAGAGCCACATCAGCACGCTCAATCCCGGCAAATCCTCCCACGCGCCGCACCAGCACGCGCGCGAGGAATTCATCATCCTCAAGGAGGGCACGCTCGACGTCTCCGCCAACGGCAAGGTCCAGCGTGTCGGCCCCGGCTCGCTGTTTTTCTTCGCGACGAATGATTTTCACAACGTCACCAACGTCGGCGATACGCCCGCGACCTACCTCGTGTTCAACTTCTCCACCGCCGCGACGCGCACCGCGCCCGCCGCCGGTGCCGCCGCCGCCGCGATTCCCGGCAAACTCGTCTCCACGATTTTCGACTGGGCCAAGCTCGAGGCGAAACCCACGAAGACCGGCGCGCGCCGCGAGGTCGTCAACTCCCCCACGAACACCTGCACGAATTTCGAGTGCCACATCACGACGCTCAATCCCGGCGAGACCCCGCACGCCGCGCACCGCCATCCCGACGAGGAAATCGTGATCGTGAAAGAGGGCGTGATGGAAGTGACGATCGACGGCGTGACGAAGCGCGGCGGCCCCGGCTCGATCTTTTTCTACGGCTCCAACGCCGAGCACGGCATGAAAAACGTCGGCGGCACGCCCGCGACCTATCACGTCGTGCGCATCGTCACCGAGGCGACGCCGAAGGCTCCGGCGAAAGCA
>JBEANZ010000225.1:0-4653 GCA_041165185.1 Verrucomicrobiota bacterium
CTGTGGAGGTGGAGCACGCGGCCCTCGACGGAGCCGGTGGCGGGGGCCTGGGCCCGGAGGGAAAGGAGCGTCGCCGCAAGGACGAGCGACAACCAGGTGCCGAAACGCAGACGCGCAGAACGGAGGGGAGCCTTCATGGGGGATGGGAGCGCCGACGAAACGAGCTTGGCGCGCAAAGGCAACGCGCGTCGCGTGGGCGGATCGGATGGGGATGGCGGATGCGCGACCACGCGCGTGAAAAACTGCGTTTGGTCAGGCGGGCGAAGCCGGCACCCACGGTTCGGAGGTCCGAGAATAATGCGCCGCGTCAGTTTGCGAGCGGCTGGGGTTCGCAAAAAGAAAAAGCGCGAGCCCGCTTCACCGACGCGGAAATCACGGACGGTGCCGCGGGATCTCGGCCTTGAAATCGCCGAGGCTGGACCAGAGGAGGCGTTTCGAGAGGTCGACTTCGGCGAGGGCGACGGTGCCCCACTCCGTCGCGCGCGCGAGCGTGGCGCCGTCCTGACCGTAGACGGCGGAGACCATCCAGTTTTCCTGCGCGTCGGTGTGCGTGCTGCTCACGACGTAGACGTGGTTTTCGCACGCGCGCGCGGCGCCGAGCAGCGGGTTGCAGCCCATCACGGGCCACGCGATGACCTCGGCGCCGCGGTTGGCGAGCTCGCGCGCGACCTCGGGGAAGAAGCCGTCGTAGCACACCATCATCCCGATTTTGCCGAGCGGCGTGGCGAACACCGGATACTCGTGGCCGGGCGTGAGGCCCGCCTCAATCTCGCCGCGCGGGAGGCAGACCTTGCGGTATTTGCCGAGGAGCGCGCCGTCGGGGCCGAGGAGGACGGCGACGTTGTAGAGGAGCGGGCCGTCGCGTTCGACGAGGCCGGGCACGAGGTAGAGGCCGTGCTGTTTCGCGAGCGCGCCGAAAAACTCCGTGGATGGTCCGGGGATTTTTTCCGCAACGCTCGCGTAGGTGGCGCCGCCGCCAAACGTCACGACCTCGGGCAACACGACGAGATGCGCGCCGCGTTGGGCGGCTTCGGCCACGAGCGGGACGAACGCCTCGCGGCGGGCGTCCGGGGTCTTGGCGTTGCGCGGCACGAAGTGGACGGCGGCCAGCCGCACGAGGCGTGCGGCGGGCGCGGCGGCGGGTGTGAGCGCGACTTGCGACCACGCGAGCTTCGCGCGCGGCGCCCAGCGAAACTCGAGCTCGACGAGCGCCTGCGTGGCGCGCGACGGCGCTCGATAAACGCCGCTCACGGCGGTCCAGCCGAGGGCGTCGGTCGCGCCGTCGAGCGGGTATTCCGGCTCGGCGCGCGGCGCGACGCCGGGGCGGTAGGTCGCGGGCGACGGGTCGTCCTGATTGACGGGTTTGCCCTTGGCATCCTGCCAGAGCACGCGGGCGACGGCGGCGCGGCGACCGTCGGCGCCCTCGATGCGGCGCACGGCGTGAAACGCATAGTGTTGGCCGCCCTCGACGGGAAAGGTCTTCTGCCAGCGACCAATGAGACCCTCGCGCGCATCGGACTCGATGACGAAGGCGGGCTCGAGTTGCGGTCCGCCGGAAGGATCGAAGGAAAATTTCGGCGCGATTTCGTCGCGCGGCGCGGCGGTGGTCCAGTCGGCCGGCGCGGGCGCAGCGACGAGCGCAGGAGCGGGAATGGGAGTGGGTGCAGGAAAAAGTCGGAGCGCCGATGCGGCAACCAGTGCGGCGCAGCGGGCCAAACGAGTGAGCGGGCGAACGGCGGAGCGGCGGGCGGGAAAGAGTTTCATACGGAGCCGGGCGGACAGGTGGGTGGGTGGGTGGGGTTGCCGGACAATTCCGCTCGAGCGATGAGCGGGCTGGCGCCAAACGGCGGCGGGGCGGTGCGACCCAAGCGCGCCACCCGCAGGCGCGCAAAGCGAAATCGGCGCCGTCCGAAATGGTTCTTCGCTAACTTCAGTCGATGGCGGATCCGTGACGAGACGCCGGCCGCGAGCGAGCACGGATCCGGGCGCACCTCATTTCTTTGCCACCCATTCCTCTGCCATGATGCCTGAGGGTCGCCTGATCGGGTGCCAGTCGGGCCGTGCAGGCAACGGAATGTTGGCAATGGAATGGGTGGCATGGGCCTCGCGCCCATGTTGGCGGCGCGGAACGCCGACCACGGGTCGGGAGACCCGCGCCACGCGAACCGCGCGCGGCTGAGTGGTGAGGCGCACGCGGCAGGGTCGGCGCGGAGCGGACGGCGGGGTCGGCGACCCCGCCCTACATCGGGCGGTCGGGCTACTGCTTCGCTTTGGCCTTCTTGCCGGCTTTGCCGGCGCCGGCGCCACCCGCGCCGCCGCCGTTGTCGCCGAGGTCGGGGAGCGGGAGGTAGTCGAAGTCAGTGATCATTTTTTCGGCGAGCGCGGTGCGGAGGGCAAGCTCGGTGGCACGCAGCGCGGGCGTGCCGCCGAGGTTTTTCAGTTCCGACGGATCGGCGTTGAGGTCGTAGAGTTCGTAGACGGGGCGCGGGGTCGTGAAGTATGTGGCGCGTAGGTCGGGGCTGAGTTTGCCGGCGTCTTTGGCCGCGGTCATGTCGCGCCAGGCGGTGCCGCCAGCGGAATCGACGGGGGCGTAGGGAATCCACGGCGTGCAGTTGTAGATGAGTTTGTAGCGGTCGCTGCGCACGGCGCGGCTGAGATCGTAGCCGCTGTTTTTCATCGCGACGGTGACGGGTGCGGAGCCGTGCGGGCCGCGCTCCATGAAAAGATGCGGGCGCGGCGTGAACGGTTCGCCCTTGAGCAACGCGAAGAAATTTTGGCCGGTCATCTTCGGGTCAGGCGCGAGGCCGGCGGCGGCGAGGAGCGTGGGGGCGAGGTCTTCGTTGCTCACGAGTGCGCGCGAATCACCGCCGGGTTTCACGACGCCGGGCCAGCGGATGACGAGCGGGACGTTGCAGCCGGGGTCGTAGAGCGAGCCCTTGCCGTGGGGGAACGCCATGCCGTTGTCGCCGGCGAAGACGACGAGGGTGTTTTGCGCGAAACCGCGCGCGGCGAGCAGGTCGAGGACGAGCTTCATGCTGCGGTCGACGCGGTTGACCTCGCCGCAGTAGTCGGCGAGTTGCTCCCTCATGCCGGGCGAGTCGGGCCATTCGGGCGGGAGTTTGAGCGACGCGGGGTCGGGGCGAAACCCGGGCTCGGGCGTCCACGGGTGGTGCGGATCGCTGAAGTTGAGCCAGAGGCAAAACGGTTTCGCGGCGGGTTTCTGGTCGAGGAACTCCCGCATCTGCTCGATGGCCGCGGTGTCCGAGCCGGTGCGCACGTAGTCGAGTCGATCGGGAAACGTGCGCAGGCCGTGCTCGGTGATGAGGCGCGCCATGGTGGCGCCGGCGTTGTTACCGGCAGCGCCGTCGAGATGGTAGACGCGGCCGCAAACGCCGGTGAAGTAGCCGGCCTGCGCGCGGAGGAGTTCGGGAAACGTGATCACGTCGCGCGGGAGCGGCGACGAGAAGCGGGTGATGCGCGCCGCGACGGGCGAACGGCCGGAGAGATACGCGGCGCGCGCGGGCACGCATTGCGGCGCGGCGGTGAAAAAGCGGTGGAACTTCATGCCGTCAGCGGCGAGGCGGTCGAGCGTGGGCGTGCGGACGTTGGTGTCGCCATAGCAGGAGAGGAACGGGTAGCTGTGGTCGTCGGAGAGGACGAAGAGGATGTTGGGGTGAGTGGGAGTGGCGGCGGGGGCTGCGGCTGGAACAGTGGCGGCGTTGGTGGCGATGGCGGCGAGCGCGAGGAGGAACGTAAAGGCGAGGGCGACGGTCGGCGACGGGAGGAGGCGGCGGAGTTTCATGGGGCGGTGGAGAGAAAATGTTCAGCGGACGCTGATGGCGAGAGCGTGATGTCAGCCGCATGCGCCGCGACGGCGAGGGATGGCGCCAAATCAACCACGCCAGCACGGCCCGAGAGGCGCGGCGACAGGCGGCTCCCGATCGTCGGGCACCGTCGTTTGTCGACGTGGGTTCGAGGACCTACGGTTTTCCGCAAAGAAACGCTGACGCCACGTGGACGATGCACCGTGTGGCTTGGACCGGCCTCACTTCCCAAGGTCAACGACCCGACCAGAGAGAACCGTGGAATACAACCGGAGCGCAATGGCCAGGTCCGCAGCAGAGAAGGCTTGTTCAACCGGGGTCCCGCTTCGGGCTGCTGCCGAAGCAGAACCCTCGGAGTCAGGCGGCGTCTCTCTCAATTCAGTCAAAGTTTCTCGATCACAATCGTAAAGCTCAACTCTCCCTTCACGCCAACATGCGGACGGTCATCTTTGTTGGCTGAATCAACCTGGAAAGACGCACTATCCCAATACGACTCTGTCGGAATCGTGCTAAACGGATTAAAGCCATGCTCATCCCCCTTGCACTTCAGTTGCTCGGTAGTCGAAATCTTCTGACTGTGGCCTGCGACGACAATCTTCTTAACGGTCCAGCCTTCCGGCGGGCTATACACTTCGACCGTCTTATCAACGCAGAGCTTGGTTTGGTTGCCTTTGTATTCCGTGCAGGAATACTCAACGTGAAGAACCACTCGGTTCTTGCTCGCGTCAATCCGCAAGTCGCTTGTAAGGGTAACGTCCACAACGTCGTTTTTGTCGGTGTGCATCTCGGAGTCTCCGCCTCCGCATTTCGAGCCGCCTATCAGGGCCAC
>JBEANZ010000226.1:0-10292 GCA_041165185.1 Verrucomicrobiota bacterium
TTGCCGGGAACCGCTGTTGGGTGCCTCTGAATTCGCGTCTATTGGTGTCCATTCGCGGTTCTTCAATTGCACGGGTCCGGCTAAGCTCTGGGCTGAATCGTTCCGGCTGAGACGCGGGGGAACTCGGCCCCGCGAGTCGAGGAGGTGGCGCGGGGTGTGATGGGTGCGCGGCCCCGGTCACTCGGCTCGCCGTCACTCGGGCTCGGCGGTGCCCTCGACGATCCAGGCGCGGGACTCGGGGACGAGGACGCGGAATTTTTCCAGCGCGGCGCTCAGGTGCTCGGCGTAGCGGAAATGCGCGCCCATGCCGGTGCGCAGCTCGGCTTCGTAGATGAACTTGTCGGCGTGCGTGCTGTGCTCAAACGGCGTCTGCGCGCCGAGGAGCAGCGAGTAAACGTAGGCCGGCGAACCGCGCGCGAACAGCTCGGCCGTGAGCGCGAGCTGGTCGGCGAGCAGCGCGGCGTGATCGGTGTGGCGGATTTCCGGCGGGAGGTAGAAGCCGGCTTGGATCAGCGGCGTGAAGCGGTGGCCGGTGCGGTGGCGGTTGAGGTCGCGGAGCTCGGCGAGAGCCATGTTGTTCCAGGCGAAACTCACGCGCATCCGGCGGGTGGCGGTGCCTTGCTGGCCGTAGCGGTTGGCGCGGTGGCGGAGGGATTCGGCGAGGGGCTGCGTCTCGGGGAGAAACGGCGGCGTGGCGCGATCGACGTGGACCCAGACTTCGTCGGCGAGGGGCGCGGCCGAGAGGCGCGCGCGGCCGAGGTCGAGCGAAGCGGCGAGTTCCTGCGCGGCCTGGGTGGTGTAGGAGTTTTCCGCGAAACTGTGTTTCAGGAGGCGCGGGGAAATTTTCAGGAGTTCCTCGCGGATGAGAGTCGCGGCGGCCTGCGCCTCGGGGTGGGGGAGGGAGGCGAGGTGCTTCACGGTCGTCGCCCACATGCGCGAGGATTGGACGAGGCCGAGGTTAGTGCGCGTGGCGAACGGCACGAAGTAGCGCGCACGGTCGAGGGCGTAGTTTTTGCGGAGGCGGGTGACAACGGCGGGCTTGGCGTCGGGTGGGACGCGCACGAGCGCGGGCGTCGCGAGGGCGAGCGCGTCGAGCCGCGCATACTCGGCTTGGTAGGCGGCGAAGGCGCGCGCCATCACGTCGCGCCAACGCGCCGCGAGGTCGTCGGGGACACCGAGCTCGGCGGGCGCGGGGAGGTTGGTGGCGTCCATCGTGATGTAACGCGTGCTCGACTCCTGGCCGTCGGCCATGGTGGCGATCTCGAAAATTTTGTAGGCGAGCCACATCGAGACATCGTCGAGGGCGAGGGCGAGGCCGCCGGTGAGACCGCCGATGGACGCGTGGCCGTAGTCGACGAAGTTGAGGATGCGGTCGATGGAGGCGTCGGGGTTGGCGGGGTCGACTTTCGAGAGGATGGCGGCGAGGCCCTGGTTGCTGCGCGAGTAGCGGGCGAGCACGGAGGCGAGGAGCTCGGGCGTGACCTGCGGGAGGCCGGCGGCGGACGGAGGCGGGACAAGGGCGAGGCCGGTGACTTTCATGGGCGATGGCCCGCGAGCAGGCGGAAAGATCGGCGGGAGGGGAAGCGGGAAAACGCGGAGGCGGGGCGGGCGCGGTTCGCGCCGCGCGCAGGCGAGCGGCGCGGCGAGAACGCGCGCAGCGGGCAGGGACGCCCGCCGCTACGCGCGGCGCGCGAGGTCCTCGGGCTTGCGGTTCGGGCGCGGCGTGTGTTTTTCCAGACGGACAAATTGAAAACACCTTCCGCCGCTCCGTCCGGAGTCCGTCAAAGCGATCCGTCGATGGGGGGCGTCCCCCTCAATCCGATCGATTTTTTTCGCGGGAATGCTCTCGCCCGCCTCCCGCTCGATTCGGCGGAAAAGTGGGTGCTTGGGTTGTTGGCCGCACATCTGGTGTTCCTGCCGTGGGCGGTGGGCGACGCGCCGACGTGGGCGCGCGTCACGAGCCTGTTGCTGGCGTTGGCGGGTTTGGGGGCCGCGTTGCGGGCGCGTCCGGTTGCGGCGGAGGGCGGCGGCGGCGGAGAGCCGGCGGGGTGGGGCCGGTTGTGGCGTTTCCCGGGATTTTGGTGGGGGCTGGCGCTGGTGGTTTATGTGGCGATTCAGGTGCTGAACCCGAACCATGTCTGCGTGCGCGATGGGGACGGATGGATCGTGACGCCGCGCGCGAATATCGGCTGGTTGCCGACGAGCGTCGCGGGGTTGCCGGAGACGGGCAACACGGCGTGGCGCGCGCTGCTCGTCTACGCCTCGGCCTGGCTCACGGTCTGCGGCATCTGGGTCGGCCTGACGCGCCGGTCGGCCGTGGAGCGGCTGTTTGTGGTCGTCGCGATCAACGGCGCCGTCCTCGCGCTCGCGGCCGCCGCCGCGCGTCTCGCGGGCAACGGCAAACTGCTCTGGGTGATCACGCCGGATCGGTTTTCGTCGGGGTTTGCGAGTTTCAACTACAAGAACAGCGCCGGCGCCTATCTGGCCCTGACGGCGGCGGTCTGCCTCGCGTTGGCGGTGCGCTATCGCGACCGCGCGATTCGGCGGTTCGACAAGTCGTCCCCGGCGCCGGTGTTTGTGATCCTCGGGCTGTTCACCGCGATCGTCGTGGTGGTCTCGCGGTGCCGGGCGGCGACGGTGCTCGTCGGGTGCCTCCTGCCGCTGGCGGGAGCGGTCGCGTTGTTCCTGCGTCCGCGCGACGACGGCGGTGGGCGGCCGATCATCGGCGCGATTCTGGGCGTGTTGTTCGCGGGGTTCGCCGTGTTTGCGTTGCAGGCCTTCGGTCCGGAAAAAATTCTGCGCGGGTTCGGCGAGTTTGTGGAGTCGGGCGTCGAGGCCGGCTCGGTGAGTTTCCGCGCGGCGATCCGCAGCGCGACGCTTGAGATGATCCGCGACCACGGCCTGCGCGGGATCGGGCCGGACAGTTTCGGCTATCTCATGCCCGGCTACGCGGCCGAACAGCCCGCGCTCGGCGACACGCAGGTGTGGTTCGCCCATTGCGATTGGCTCAACATCCCCTTGGAGCTCGGGTTGGGCGGGGTGTTGATCCTGCTCGGCGGCGCGGGCTCGGTGGGCGCCGTGTTGGTGCGCACGGCGGTGTGGAGAAATCCCTGGGGCGTGCTCGTGCTCCTGGGTTGCGGGATGACCCTCGCGCACGCGTGGGTCGATGGTGTGCTGCGCAACGCCGCGGTCATGATCACGTGGACCGCGCTGGTGGTGGCGCTGGCCCGGTGGCAGATGTTTGAGCAACCGCCGGGGCGGCGTTGACGGTGGCGTCGATTTCGGGCGCGAGCGTGTGCGCGCTCGCGCCGGGCGTGATGGCCCCGTGCGCTTGAACCGCATCTCAGCCCAATTGGCGCAGTCGATATTCGCCACAACAGGCGCGAAAGGCGCGAAACCAGGGCGCTGCACTCAACTGGAATCGCGGGGTGACGTTTCCCGCGCAGGGGACGGCTCGGTTGCTCCCGCGCCGGGCGTTTGCTCCTCTGTGGCCTCCGTGAACTCTGTGTATTGAAACCAATCGCCCGATGCTCGTGGACGGTAGCCGGGCTCAACCGGCTGTAGGGCTCAACCGGCCAACGGCCGGTTCTTCAACAACCCCCATGGTCTAAACCGGAACGATGCAGTTGAACCGCGAATGGACGCGAATGGACGCGAACAAAAACCACGGCCCGCAACACGAAGACACGCACGCACCAAACGGTGAACGGAGATTTCGCCGGGAACCGCTGGTGGGCTGCCTGTGAATTCGCGTCTATTCGTGTCCATTCGCGGTTCTTCAGTTGCACGGGTCCGGCTCGACGCATCGGGCGATTGGGGTAGTTGCCCCTTTTCGGATCCGTGCGGCCAGGGCCGTGCGGTTCGCATGGGCGCAAAAAAACCGGCCCGGTATTTCTACCGGGCCGGCTGCGAAAACTTTGAATCAACCCGCTGCCGGTCTCGTAAGACTACGGCGCCGAGTAGTTGTTCTGCGTGGCGCGGGCCAGCTCCGTCCGCGCGGCGGCGGCGGCGGCCGCCGCGTTTTGATCAAGAGCGGAGATGCCGGTCTTGCCGCTGGAGCTCGCAACCCCGGCGGCCGCGTTGACTTGGCCTGAGAGGGCGTTGGCTTGGGCTGCGGTTATCTGATTGTCGGCTTTCGCCGTCTTCAACGCGTCCTGCGCGCCACTCGCGATGTTGGCCTTTTGGGCCGGAAACTCCGTGGCGGCGGCTTGCACGATCGCGCCGGCCCGCGTCGGTGCAGCCAAGACCAACTGGTTAACGAGAGCCCTGACCGCGGCCCTGGAGGGGTTGGCCCCGAGCTTGGCCTTGGCGGCCTGAAGAATAAAAGCGAGGGCGTCGCTCTCGCCGCCGGGGGCGTTGGCTTTCAGTTGGGCGGCGGCGACGCTTGCGAGGGCGGCCGGGTTGGCGCCGTTGATCGCGGCGGTGATGCTCGCTTTCTGGCCATCGGTAAGGGCGAACACGGTGGAGCCGAGCGACACGGCGGCGAGGGCGAGGAGGAGGCGGATTTTCATGGGAGGAAAACGTCGGCGAGCAGACCAGCCCGCCATCGTCGCCGCCGAGTCGAAGCGGGAGCCCGACGACGGTCAACCGTGATTCCCGAGCCCGGCGCGTGGGAGCTGGCGCGCAAGTGCCATGGAGGTTTTCCCTCTAGAAACCTGCGGATGGTGGGTCAATCGTGCGGGCAACCCGTCTCCACCTTCGCGGTGGTAGGCCGGTGGACGCGCTGCGCCACGAGTGAACGCGAGCCGGGGGCGCGGCGGCGGGGTCGGCGACCCCGCCCTACAATTTTGATGCGCCCGCTGCCGCGTGGGGCGCGTGGTCTTTTGCGAAGGAGTGCGTGGCGAGCGCCAGCGCGACGAGGGCGAGCGCGGCGGAAACGAAAAACGGCAGGCCCGCGAGCCAGGGCGGTTGCCCCGCGCCGACGGCCCAGCCAAACGCCCACGTCGCGATCAGCGGGCCGGGGATGCCGGCGAGACTCGCGAGGCCGGAGTAGATGCCCTGCACGGCGCCTTGTTCGTTGGGCGGGACGTGTTTCGTGATGTAGCTCTGCATCGCCGGTCCCGCGATCCCGGCGCACGCGCCGACGACGATGATCGCGTAGATCATCCACGCGTGCGGCGCGAGGCCGTAGAGCAGTTGCGAGACGGCGGAGAGCAGGAGCCCGAGCGCGACGGCGCGCGTGTCGCCGAGGGCGCCGACGAGGCGTTTCGCGAGGCCCGCTTGCACGATCGCCGAGAGCACGCCGACGACCGTCAGCGACAACCCGACGTGCCGCGGATCCCAGCCGTAGCGGTGGCTCGTGTAGAGCGCCCAGATGGAGAACAGCATCATCTGCCCGAGCGTCAGGATGAAATACGCCTGCGCGAGCCCGAGCACGGCGGGGAAGCGCTGCAACGCGAGCAGCGCGCCGACGGGGTTGGCGCGGCTCCACGCAAACGGCCGGCGGTTTTCCGGCGCGAGCGATTCCGGCAGCACGAAGAAACCGTAGAGCCAGTTCGCCGCCGAGCACGCCGCCGCCGCCCAGAACGGCAGCCGCAGATCGATGCTGCCGAGCCAGCCGCCGACGAGCGGCCCGAGGATGAAGCCCACGCCAAACGCCGCGCCGATCAGGCCGAAGCCCTGCGCGCGTTTCTCGGGCGGCGTGACGTCGGCGACGTAGGCGTTGGCCGTCGACATGAGGCCGGCGGTGAGGCCGCCGACCATGCGCGCGAGGAAGAGCACGGCGAGATTCGGGGCGAGCGCCATCGCGGCGAAGTCGAGGCTCGAGCCGGCGAGCGCGATGAGCAGGACCTTGCGCCGGCCGAATTGATCGGAGAGCGCCCCGAGGATCGGCGCCCCGAAAAACTGCATCAACGCATACACGCTCACGAGCACGCCGTAGAAATGGGAGCCGCTGGACGCATCGCGCCCGCGAAACTCCTTCACCAGTTCCGGCAACACGGGGATGAGGAGCACGAAGCCGAGCACGGCGAGCACGACGGTGACGAAGATGAAACCGAGCGCGGGTTTTCGGCCCGGGGCGGAGAGTGGCGCGGGCGCAGTCATGGCGCGCGATGCTTGGGCGAAACGCCGCGCTGGCGAGCGCGGAGCGCAGTCGTGGGTTGAGGTGCGGGATGCGCTAACGCAGCCTCAGCTCGACTGCCTCATCCAACAGCGAGAGCTGGCCGGCCGAATGCGGCGCGGCGACCTCCGCGTCGGGAGTCTCCAGTGTCGAGCCATCGAACTCGGGGTAGAGCGCCGCCAGTTGGGGAATCGCCCGTTTCGCGAGGGCGAAATAGGTTTCGTCGATTTCAAAGCCGATGGACTCGATGCCGAGCGCGGTGCAGGCGGCGAGGGTCGAACCCGACCCCATGAAGGGATCGAGGATACGGCCGGTGCCAAGCGGGAGCAGACTGCGGAGCAGAATGCGCAGGAGGTGTTGCGGTTTCAGCGACGGATGGTCGGCGAGTTCGCGCTCGCGCTCGGGCGTCTTGAAACTGGGAATCACGTCGGGCAGCGGCCGCCCGCCGGCCAGCATCCGCAATCCCCCCGCCGACCAGCGGCGCAGGTTTTCCGCGACGGTTTTCTCGGAGATCGGTTTCCGAAACAGCATCCACGGCTCGTAGTTGCCGCGAGGCGAGACGCACACCTCTGGGAATTCCTCCTCGGCGTTCTTCGGTCGGTCGCCGCCGCGGAAGCCGTGATAAACGCGCAGGATTGTGGCGCGGTTTTCGAAGCCCGCGCGCACCATCGCGCTTTGGACGAACATCTGGAGCGTCGGGTTGCCCGCGATGAGCACGTGGCCGCCCGGGACAAGTTTGGGCGCGAGGGCCAGTCCCCACTGGAGAAAAAATTCCTCGATGCCGCGTTTCTGCTCGGGCGTGAGCACGCTGAACCGCGGCAGGGGGCGACGCTCGCAGCCATCCCATTTCGGCGGGATGCGCCACACGCCGCCCTTGCCGCTGCGGAGCTTGGCCACCTCCTCGCTCGAAAACTCCACCAGTCCGTAGGGCGGATCGGTGCAGACGGCGTGGAGGGAGGCGTCGGCCAGCTCCGCCGTCCGCGCGAGGCAGTCGCCGAGAATCGGTTGGTGAAGCGGCATTTTCAACTATAGTTGAAAGACAAAAATCCCGTCAACCCGTAAGCTGGCGGCACACATGGATGCCAAAACCACCCTGGGACGGGCGATTCGCGCGCAGCGGGAAGCGGCGGGGATTTCGCAGGAGAAATTGGCGGAGAGCGCCGACATCACCTACCAATATCTGTCGGCGGTCGAGAATGGCAAAGAGAACTTCAGCATCGGGGTGCTCGAATCGCTGGCCCGCGCGCTCGGTGCGGAGCTCGATGGCTTCGTCGCGGCGGCCTACCAACTGGGTGACCCGCCGCCCCAGGTCGCGCCGGAGTTTTTCGTCCGTGCTGCGCCGTTGCCGCCGGGCTTGACCCACGGCGATGTGGAGGCGGCCCTCAACGAGACGCACAGGGTCATCCGCCTACTGAATGCCACGCTCATGCGCGTCGGCGGGCGCCCACTGGCGGGATTCATTCAGCGCAACAATCTGAGCGGGATTGTCTCGAACATCCTCTGCGACTCGTTTTCGCGGCTCACTCCCTTCAAGCACAATCACGAGCAGCGTTACCCTGATCTGATTTTCAAGGACAAGCGCCGCGCCCGCGAAATCGGGCTGGAGGTGAAGACGACGATTCGCCCCGGAAAAGGCGGCGAGAGCCATAACGGCCACTCGGGCTGGCATCTCGTCGCGTGTTTCGAACTCAACGAGACGAATGGTGACATTCAATTTATCCACGCAATGTTCGCCGACTTGGTGGGGCACGGAAAACCGCACGCCGACTGGTCCTACGTTGGAAGCAAAGTGAACGCCGTAACCGGCAGCCAACGAACTGAGACCTACACGACGACGCCTGCGGGCACCGCCAAGCTCCGCCACGGCACAGCCTATCTCGATACCTCCCGAATCGACATCACGCGCTGGCGCACGGCACCAGCGGTGAAGCCGCCGGCGCATTCGCCGTTTCAGCGACGGGCGCGAAACTAAAACGTCCCCTTCAAACCGAAGGCCCATTGGGCGCCGTAGGAATTCGTCGAGCTGCGGCGGGCGTAGATGGGCGTGTCGGCTTGGTAGCTCGATTGATTGAACCACACGTTCGTCACGTTGCGGCCGTTGGCGAAGAGCGTCAGGCGGCGGTTCAGTTGGTAGCTGAGGCCGAGGTCGAGCGTCGTGCGCGCGTTCTGGTAAACTTTCGCCAGCGGGCCGCGGCCGGTCGAGGCGCCGCGGTCCTGTTCGCCGCGGTGGTGCCAGTTGGCCATCACGGTGAGCGGGCGCTTCGTGAACGTGACGCCCCAGTTCGCGCTCGTCGGCACGAAGCGCGTGAACGCCGCGCTGCTGCTGCCCTCGAGCTTCAGTTTCGTCGCGTTGGCGAAGACGCTGAAGTGGCGGCCGAACTTGCCCAGCGGCGCCAGCGACTGGCGGACGTTGAGCTCGATGCCGCTCACGCGCGCATTGCCGGAGTTGATCGTGGTGTCGAGGAACCAGCCGAGGTAGCGCGGATCGAGGCCGAGGTCGTCGAGGAGGTCGGCGGTCGCGCGGGTTTGCAGGTTGCCAAAGAAATTGGCGATGTCCTTGCGGAAGACGCCGCCGGTGATGAGGCCGCCGTTGTCGGTGTAGTATTCGGCGGAGAGATCGTAGTTCTGCGCGGTCCAGGGTTTGAGGCCGGTGTTGCGGACGGTGATGTTGCCGGGGATCGCGTTGGCGGGATCGGGGGAGAACTCGATGTCGTTTTCGGTGATCGTGGCGTTGGGGACGATGTTGGCGAAGTCGGGGCGGCCGTAGGTGCGGGCGTAGGCGGCGCGGAGGAGGAAATTTTCCCGCGCGTTGAAGGTGAGGTGGACGCTCGGGTAATAGCCGTCGTAGGCGCGGTTGGCGAAGTTGGCGCGCTCCTTTCGCGTGAGGAGCAGCTCCTGCATCGAGCCGACGGCGCCGGCCTCGGGCTTGCGGATGCGGGCGTTGGCCGGAGGGGCCGTGTGCGCGAAGGTGCCGTCGGGATCGCGCACGAAGACGGCGGCGGGGTCGTTGAGCGGGCCGGCGCCCTTGTCGTGGGTTTTTTCGTAGCGCACGCCGCTGAGCACGGTGAGGCGGTTGTGGAAGAACCGCGCCTCGGTCTGCGCGTAGAAGCCCGTGACCGCCTCGAGAATCTGCTCGGAGCCGACGATGCGGCTCAGCTCCTCGGCGACGAGTTGCGCGGCGGTCTGGGTGAAGAGGCGCGGGTCCTGGCGCCAGGCGTCGACGGCGCGGTTGTTGGAGACCCACGGGATGTCATCGAAGCCGAAATAGTTCGGGCGGTTCTTGTAAACCTGCGCGAGGAACGGCGCGGGCGAGAGGTTGCCGCTCGGGGGCGTGTAGTTGTAGGTGCGGTTGTAGGAGCGGCGGTCGCGATCCTGGAGGCGGTAGCGGCCGCCGATCTGGAAATTCGTGGGGACGTCGAGGATGGTGAGCGCGCGGCGGAGGTCCACGTTGTAGCCGAACACGTCCTCCTTGTGGTCGCGGTAGTCGGTCTGCGCGGCGGTGTTGAGGCGGTAGTTGTTGATGTCGTAGAGATCGACCTCGCGGTTGGCGTTGTCGAAGGCGCGCGTGGTGGCGGGGCGGACGGCGGTGATGCCCTCGAAGCTCACGCGCACGGGGTTGACGAGCGCGGTGGTGAGCGACTGGAAACTGCCTTTCTGCTCGTAGCGGCGCCACGTCTTCGAATTTGAGATGCTGGCGGCGGAGTCGAGGAGCCAGGTGCCGTCGTCGTAGCGGTAGCGGGAGTTGGCGGCGATGGTGCGGCCGTCGATGTGGAGGAAATTGCCGCTGAACGTGACGCCGCCGCGGCCGGTGGCGCCGATGGTTTTTTCGCCGTCGTAGCTGAGCGGTGTGCCGCCGGCGACGCTCGGCGTGGCGACGGTGCCGGCGGTGGTGGTGCGGGTGACGTTGCCGTTTTTGTCGCGGTAGTAGCTCGTCTGCGCGCCGAAGGAGAGGACGGAGTTGCGGGTGACGCGCCAGTCGGCCTTCAGGCTGGTGGAGTCGCGCGTATACCATTTCGGCGCGTCGACGATCGCGTGGCTTTGCAGGAAAGGTTTGGCGGGCGTCGCGCCGGTGCCGGCGGCGGTGGCGTTCCACGACATGGTGGAGATGTTCTGCTCGTTCCACTGCTGCGAGCGGAGGCCGGTGAAAACGAGGCCGAAATTTTTCGTGATGGGCAGCGTGAGATCGAAATCGAAGCCGGGGTGGACACGGGGCTCGAGCGTGTCGAAGGGG
>JBEANZ010000227.1:0-3547 GCA_041165185.1 Verrucomicrobiota bacterium
TTCAGGACGCTGGTCAAAACCTCGGCGGGCAGGGACGCCCGCCGCTACGCCCTCGCGCGCGACACGGACCTTTTCGCCGCCCTCCGAGTCCCCGCCTACTCCAACCACGCCTCAAACTTCACCGCGTCCTCCGGCGTGTCCACGCCGATGGTCGGGTCGTGCGTCACATCGCAGGCGATCTCGTAGCCGTTTTCCAGCACGCGGAGTTGTTCGAGTTTTTCGATTTGCTCGAGCTGGCCGGGCGGGAGGGTGGCGAACTTATCCAAGAGGTCGGCGCGATAGCCGTAGAGGCCGAGGTGCTTGAAACACGGGTGGGCCGCCACCCAGGCGTCGTCCACCGCGCCGGCGCTGTCGCGCGCGTAGGGCAGCGGCGACCGTGAGAAAAACAGCGCCCGCCGCGCCGCCGGCGCGAGCACGACCTTGACTTGATTCGGGTTGGCGAAGTCGGCGGCGCGCGTGAAGGGCGTCGCGAGCGTTGCCATCGGCGCGCCGCCGGCGAGGAGCGCGGCGAGCGCGCGGATTTGGGCGCCGGTCACGAGTGGTTCGTCGGCCTGGACGTTGATCACGTGGTCGGCGCGGACGGTGCGGTTGGCCTCGGCGAGGCGGTCGGTGCCGCTTGGGTGGGCGGCACTGGTTAGGAGGGCGCGGCCGCCGGCGGCGGTCACGGTGGCGGCGAGGAGCAGGTCGTCCACGGCAAACCAGAGCGGAAACTCGGGGGCCTCGCGGGCGATGCGCTCCGCGACCCAAGCCAACAACGGGCGGCCCTTGATGTTATGCAAGAGCTTGCGGGGGAAGCGGGTGGATTCGAGCCGGCAGGGCACGATGATGGCGACGGAGGGCATCGTGGGCAGGGTGGGGACCGGTTTTTGGGTTGCAAGCCGCCGTGCCGCCCGGGATTTTGGCCGGCTTTTTCGCCACCATGAACCATTCCGACGCCACGCCTGCGGTGCCCCAGCTCGTCAAGGAGTTCGCGGTGAGGAACCAATTTGGCATCCACGCCCGGCCGGCGGCGATGATCGTGCGCATCACGAACCGGTTCAACGCCGAGGTGCTCGTCGAGCGCGACGGCGATCAGGTGAACGGGAAGAGCATCATGGGGCTGATGATGCTCCAGGCGGGGCCGGGTTCGACGGTGAAGTTTTATCTCACCGGGGCCGATGCGGGCGCGATGCTCGCGGAGCTGGAGCAGTTGTTCGCGCGCAAATTTGACGAGGCGTGAGCTGCGGTGCGGGCGCCGCCCGCGCCCACGCCTACGCCGGGAGGCCGAAGAACCGCCGCGCGTTGGCGGTCGAGACGCGTTCGAGTTCCGCCAACGCGATCCCGAAGACGGCGCTGGCCGCGAATTCCGCCGTGTGGCGCACGAAGGCGGGCTCGTTGGGTTTGCCCCGGTGCGGCATCGGCGTGAGGTAGGGGGCGTCGGTCTCGAGCATGAAGCGCGCGAGTCCCTGGGCGAGCGCTGCGGCGCGGATGGCGTCGGCGGACTTGTAGGTCAGGATGCCGGTGAACGACCCGCAGCCGCCGCGTCGCGTCAGCTCCGCCATTTCGGCGGCGCCCTCGGTGAAGCAGTGAAACACCACGCGTTCCCACGCGACGCCGCTCGCATCGATCAGCTCGACGCACTCGGCAAACGCCCCGCGCGAATGCACGACGACCGGGCAGCCGAGTCGCCGCGCGAGCGCGAGCTGGGCGGTGAAGGCGGCGCGTTGCCAGGCGAAGATTCGCTCCGCCTCGGCGGCGTCCTTCGGCAGGTGAAACCGGTCCAACCCGCACTCGCCGAGTGCTACGGGGCGGGCCTTACCCCCGGTCCAATACGCCTCAAGCTGCGCGACCTCGTCGGCCCAATCCGCCTCGACCGAGCAGGGATGCAGTCCGGCGGAAAAGTGGACGAATCCGGGGTGCGCTGCCGCGATCTCGCGGTAGAGTTCCCAGTCGTCGGCCGCGGTGCCGATGGCAATCATCGCTTCGACGTCAGCGGCGCGCGCGCGGGCGAGGACGGCCGCGAGCTCGCCGCGGCGCGCGAAGGATTCGAGGTGCGTGTGCGTATCGATCAGCGGCATGGCGCCAACGTGAACGGGCGCGCCGCGCGTTGTCGATGGCGGGTAGCGCCGGGCGGCCCCGCGCGCCGGCGCGGCGCGGGGTAGGGCGAGGTCCTTGACTTGCCCGGCGAACCACGCACGGCGCGCAAAGGCAGGGCTTCGACCTTCCCCACCGCCACCTCAATCCAGCGCGGTGTCCAGCGACGAGAGTTTCACGTGGCCGCCGTTGGCGTGGAGCGTGAGGCGGGGGCCGCCGGTATTGAGCTTCGCGGTGAGGCGGCTTTTGCCGAGCGCGCCGGTCTCGACCTCGACGGGCAGTTTGCTTTCGACCCGGCCAAACACCGACGAAGCCTCGATGGCGCACGCCGCCTCCGGATCAATCTTCGCGTAAATGTTGCCGCCTGAGGCGTCCACGCGGCTGTCGCCCGCGACGCCCTTGTAGAACCCGATCGTCACGTCGCCGGCGGCGCAGTAGACTTTGGCGTTGGCGCGGATGCCGAGCACCTCGATGTCGCCGGAATCGTTTTTCAGGTCGGCCGTGCCGCCGACGGTGCCGACACGCAACGTGCCGCGCAGCACGTGGAGTTTCACCGCGCCGCTGCAACGTGAGACGAGGATTTCGCCGAAGTTGGTCTTGGCGTCGACGGAGCCGGTGATGCGTTTGAACGAGATGCTGCCGGTGTCGGCGCGCGCGACGAGACTGCCCTCGAGGTTGCCGACCTTGATGCCGCCGTTGAGCGTCGTGAGGTCGACGTGGCATTGCCGCGGCACCGTGATCACGTAGGAGAGATCGATTTGGTATTTGTCGTGCCAGACGAAGCGGATGCGGGTCTCGCGGGGGTTGCGGGCGCGGATGGCGACGGTGTTGCCCTCGGCCTTCATCTCGAGGTTGAGCGCCTCGCGGATGCGGTCGGCCTCCTCCTCGGTGTCGACGGCGAAACGCAGCGTGAGCGCGACGGAGATTTCCGGCTGGTCGCCCTCGGTGACGAGGATGGCGCCGCGGTAGGTGTCGAGCTTGAGCGTGCAGCCGGGCTGCACGGGAAACACGCGGTTGTCCACGCGCTCGATGGCACCCCGGGCCAGCGGCGCGGCCACGAGCAACAACGACAGGCAACGGAGCACGCGACGGAGGGATGACATGGCGTCGGTTTTCCGCGCGGCCTCGCCCGCACGCAAGCCCGCACGCGGCCGGCGCCGCGCGGCGACTGCGTAGGGGCGGGCGGCCGCGCGGGCGCGCACCGCGAGCGCCCGCCTGCGCATCGCCGCTTGCGCCGTCCAGAACGACCCACCACGCTCGCAACCACGCGTCGAACAACCGTCCCGCTCCAGCTCTTGTTCCCCCACGTCCTGTGCCCCTTTCGGAAATAGTTCAGCCCCGCCTTCGCCTCCGCTGGAGGCGCGCGCGCGCCCTCGTCGTTGGAGGGTTCTTCGTCGTCGCGGCCGTCGCCCGCGCCACGCCGGAGCTGGAAGCTGGCTACAAATTCTTCCGCGAAAAAATCGAGCCCGTCCTC